>NZ_JABERM010000016.1:0-17065 GCF_013004295.1 Acinetobacter sp. ANC 5414 | reverse complement strand
GTGATGTCCTAAAAAGACTACCCACCCATAAAGTCACAGAAATTGAGGATTTGCTACCTCATCGTTGGAAACCTGAACCTCGTTAAAACATAGCAATGGGATTCAGCGGATGCTTACAGCCTGAGTTATTAAAAATTCTGTATTATTTTATCATAAAGTAAAACTTGGCTTTTGATACAATTGCTGTTGTCCACAAAAAATGCATCATGCATTAACTTGGAATTTTATCCAGTGAACGATCTTTTAAACTCAGATTTCCACGTAACACGTCAGATAACATACGCCAGTCCGAAATAAAGCTATACAGGGGTTGTTTAAAACTGGCTGGCTTATTTTTCTCAAACATAAAATGCCCTACCCATGCACAAGCATAGCCAGACAGTAAACCATAAGCCAAATATTTTGCTTTTCTTTGGCGAATGGCCTGAGTAAAGAAATACACACCGACGCCACTGCCAAACACATGCAAACGGCGACTGGTGATATTGCGGTGCTCAGTCAAATAAAAACGATAAAATTCATGATAGTTTTGAAGCGGAAGCTGAAATTCTGGTTCCGGATTGTGTTCGAATTTTAGCTTAATAAGTCCATTCATTGTCATCATCCCGATTATTTTTATTTACGTTAGCGTATATTTTGTACAAATAAAAGCTTGGTTTGCTATTACTTTTTGTTCATTTCAAAAGCAATTACTTAAGAATTGCATCGTCAAGTCTTACATGAAAAATCATTTTCGTTACAATCGAGGTCTTAAAATTAAGAATACAATTCCAGCGCTATAAAAGAACAGATTTCATAACGCATTTGTACCGTAAAGATGACGCGTTTCATTTCTGAAGTAGCGTCAAAAATTAGGATGAAAGATCATGGTCGAAGTTGAATTAAAATTTCAAATTCCTGAAGCAAGACGTAATGCTTTACTAAAAGCATTAGATCCTAAAAAATCGGAAATTATTCAACTTAAAGCAAAATATTATGACACTGAAGAGCGTCTGCTTTCCCAGCATGGTGTTGCCCTACGCCAACGACTGGAAGGTACCCGCTGGATTCAAACCTTAAAAGCTGCGGGAAAAAGCCATTTACACCGCTTTGAGCATAATTATGACCTGGGTGAACTTGAACAGGCACCACAGCTGGATTTAAGTATTTATGAGCAAGATGCGGAAGCGCAGCAAATCTTAAACGGTGCTTTGGGTGACTCACAAGAGCAACTTAAATTACAATTTGAGACAGATATTCAGCGCACCTTTCGCGTGATTCAGTTCGAAGAAACCGACATTGAAGTGAGTCTGGATGTCGGTGAAGTACGGACCGAAACTGCGCAGCATGAAGTGCATGAAGTAGAATTTGAATTAAAGTCCGGTTCTGTACAATCACTGTTGGCCTTTAGCTTTGAATGGGTTAAAAAATACCAGCTCTGGCTCGATGTGCGCAGTAAAGCTGAAATCGGCAATCTTTTAGCGATAACTCAAAAAGTCAGTCCGGCAAAATCTGCCAACGAATTTATTTTAAGCAAAAAAGATCCAGCCAATAAAAATTTACGCTTGCTGATTGCCCAGCAGTTACAGCATTTACTACCGAATATCGCCGCTATTTCTGCAGGTGTTGCCGAGCAAACACATATTCAGCAAGCTCAAATTGCCCTAGATCATTTGAATTTGACGCTATCGTTATTTAAAGATTGGAATGAGGCTGTTTCAGATAAATGGGCTATACAAATTGGTGCATTTAAACAGCAGTTTGATCATTTACAGCATTTGGAACATATGCAGACAACTTTGGGGGCATTTTTACAAAACCCAAATACCGCATCGAATCTGATCAAAGATATTTTATATGCCAAAGAAAAGTTGTCTAACCTGGTTCGCTCAACTCAAAACGTACATCACTATTTAGAATTATTGATGTTTAGTTTAGACAACGAAGAAAAAACTCAACCTCACGACTTAAGATGGTTTGCGCAAAATACCTTGCAAAATCAATACAAGCAATTGCAGGATAGTTTAACCAGTGCCGACATTGCTGACTTTGAGAGCTTGGATAAATTAGCCACCAAGATTCATGAGTTAAAGTTTAGCTTCCCGATTCTAACTTCTATTTATGATGTCAAAAATTTGCAGAAATACAGCAAAGCTTTGAATGATGCGCAACTCGCTGCAAGTGAATATCAAATTTTGGCATCCTCTGCGGATTATATTCAGCAAACCGAACTTGAAGCCAGTGACTGGTTCGTTTTGGGCTGGCTGACGGCGAAACAGGAAGTGTATGCACAGAATTTACTTGAAGCGACAGAACAATTTTTAGTGAGTCGTAAGTTTATCAAGTAATAAATAAAACAGTTAAATCAAAGCGTATTGCCCGATATTTTAATGCAGCTCATTATTTATCGAGTGTACGCTTTATCTCTTTACAAGCGCACACTGCTCTTTTTGTACAACTGGCCTACAATTACTGTCATAACAACAGAAATGATAAAGTTTCAGGAGTTTTGACATGCTAGAAGTAGAATTAAAATTTCAGGTTCCTCTGTCGCAACAAAAACAAATCTATCAATTATTTTTGTCCAAGAACGTTCGCCCGATTTCTTTATATGCACAATACTATGACACGCCAGAACGACACCTAGCCGAGCAAAAAATCTCATTGCGTCAGCGCCTTGAAGATACGCACTGGATCCAAACTTTAAAAGCTCCGAGCTGCCATCATCTAGAACGTTTTGAATTGGAAATAGATTTAGGTGAATTAGACCATCCTGATTTGGATCTTGAAGCTTATCAATCCAATCCTCAGGCAAAAAAATTGCTGCAACAGGTATTAGGCAAACAGGCCAAAAATTTAATCAAGCAATTTGAAACAGATGTAGAACGTCTGGTGTATGTGGTTCATTATAATCGTGCAGAAATTGAAGTCAGTCTAGATCGCGGTGAGATCCGTCATGACAATCAGACACAAGCGATTTACGAGATCGAATTTGAGCTAAAACAAGGATCTGTCCAAGACCTGATCAAATTTGTTCAGCCTTGGGTCAAACAATATCATTTATGGTTGGACGTACGCAGTAAAGCTCAACGCGGAGATTTACTGGCACAAAATTTAGAGATTTTTCCCGCTCAATTTGCAACGCCACTACAACTGAATCAACAGGATTCAACAGATAGCGCATTAAAACAGATCGTCAATAATGCCTTGCAACATCTGTTGCCGAATGCAACAGCGATTGCGGCTGAACAGTATAATAGCGAGCATGTTCATCAAACTCGCGTCGCAATTCGTCGCTTAAGAAGTGCCTTACGTATTTTCGATGACTGGTCAAATGATGTCGATCCTGATTGGCAAGAACAACTTACGACCCTGTTTCGTCAACTCGGTTCAACTCGAGACCGCGATGCTTTAAGTGAAGGACTTTTACCTCAACTACAACAAGTAGGTGCACCTTTTGTGCAACTTCCGGATACCCCTGAAGAAAACAGCATCCCTATTGATGAGTCTTTACGTTCTTTAGACTCGGTCAACTTGATCTTGGCTTTACTGCAATTCGTACATCAGCCTTGCGCAAACAAGAAAAAGACTCCATTAAAAAAAGATATCGCAAAAAAACTCCAGAAATTACATCAACAAATTTGCAAAGATGCCGATCAATTTCTAGGTCTGGATACTCCCTCACAACATCGCACGCGTAAACGGGTCAAACGCTTACGTTATTGCATCGAGTTTATTGCTTCGCTGTATCCGGGCAAAGAGGTAAAGAATTACTTGAAAGGTTTAAAACCTGCTCAAGAAAGCTTGGGACAATTTAATGATTTAAATGTGGCTGAAGTCATGTTTCAAGACTTGGTTAAACGCAAACAAAAAGTGTGGTTTATATTGGGCTGGATTGCAAATGAGAAGAAATACATTCTGCAACAAGCTCAAGAACATTTAGATACTTATGCTAAAACCGACACTTTCTGGTAACACAGGAAATTTAAATGTTCGATATCACACTTGCTTAGCGATATTTGCCAAAAATTTTCCAGGTGCCATTATCAGCCAGTGGATCGCTATAACTGTCATTGCGCTGTTTGCGAGGCTTATCTCGAGCATCGACCAATTCAAAGTGTGGCTCGGTGCTTAACACAATGCCATTCACATAAAATCGTGTACGCGTATATTCACTTTGCCCATGCTGAAACACATAAGTACGCAAATCAACAAATTCACGATGTGCCACCAAGGCAGCGGTATCATCACTGTCTAACCAGAGTCTCATGGCTTGAATTTGTTCAGGTTCAAATTGCCCGCATTTCTCGATCAGGCTGGCAATACCGCGAAAGGTTTTCGACTCTTTGGCCCGGGTTTTATTAATCCGGATTCGATCCACATGAAAATAAAACAACGGTAAATTTAAATGACTGGGTAAATGAACCGCATCGAGTGTTTCATCTTGCATAAAGGGTTGAAACAGATCTTGAGCCCTTTCAATCAAGCCTGTCCATGGTCGGTAATATTCTTCAACTTCTGACTTGGAGCCATAATAAATCGGCAACCCTTCCACATTGGCTAAATTTGCAGGTGGCCAAATATTTTGACGCAATAAAGCAATGTCACTTTTTAGACTTTGTACTGCAATGGCATCTTGCATTGGAGTATCCATTTTCAGGCTTAGGCTATTTTTAGATTAATCCAAAGGTTTAGTTTCTGCAAGGCTTTGCCTATAATATGCCATTAGATCGTTTTTGCAGGAAAAGTTCATGGTTCAAAAGATTGAAGCAACAGATGTAACCGAAGAAGAAGCGTTAAATGCTGCTTTTTTTGAACGTGCTGATGAATTTATCAAACAAGCAAATGAATTTTGTCGTGTTGAAAAAGGTTCACAAGTCAAACCCGCGGAAATGCGCGGTCAGGTCAGTGCTGCAATGTTGTTTGGTACTGCCCGCTTTAATACCTGGGTCGCAGCCAATAACTTTAAAGATGGCAATGAAATGCGTGATGCCAAAGATCAAGTCATGTCTTACATTATGCAGCAGTTCCAAATGATGCTTGAAGACAACTATGATGAATATTGCGAACAGTTTGAAAACTATCTTCGCTTCCGTCATAACGAAGAATTTCATGCCAACAAGCATGACCATGATCATAAACACTGATCATATGATTAAAAGCCCGAAAGGGCTTTTTTTACACCGCTACTTTTTGGATAAAAGGTCATTCAAAGCCTGATGAGTTTGCAGTAAGGTTAATAAGAAACCGATGAATTAAGGATAACCCCATGCGACAACTGGATTTTGCAATTATTGATGCGCATATTCACCAATGGGATCCCTATAACACGCCGCATGCGGCAGCTTTGGCAGTTAAATTATTGGGCAAGCATCCTTATTTACTTGATAAATTCGTTCGCCTGATTAAGTCCGATGATCTCATTGAAACGGTCGGCCTCACCCATCACATTACAGCGCCTTATTTACCTGAAAATTATATGCAAGATATTGGGCATTATCAGGTCGAACAAGTGGTACATGTCGAAGCCAGTTGGCATAAAAACAAAGGCAAAGGCGTGATAGGTGAAACAAAATTCATTGAATCTCTGCCCTTTAACATCGGAACAGTGAAACTGGGCGGTATTGTTGCGACAGCAGATCCACGTGACAGCAATTTTAAGAAGATTTTACAGTTACACCAAAAAGCCTCACCGCGTTTTAAAGGCATTCGTAAAATGGCAGCAGTGCATGAAGATAAAAACATTCATGCCTGGGCGGATGAACCGCATTTATATTTGAATAAAAAGTTTCTCAAAGGCTTCGAAGCCTTGGCACAATCTAACTTAACTTTTGACGCCTGGGTCTATTCAACTCAACTCAGTGATGTGATTGCCTTGGCCAAACAATTCCCTCAAACCTCAATTGTACTGGATCATTTTGGAACACCTGCCGGGCTTTTTGGTCAAGTTGGAACCCTGACAGGAATGACAAAAATAGCCCGGGAAAATATTCTCATTCGCTGGCGAGAAGATATGGCTGAACTGGCGACCTGCCCCAATGTTTATACCAAGATGTCTGGCTTGTTGATGCCTGTCTTAGGTCATCAATTCCACAAGCAGGATCGACTGGCCAGCAAACAGGAAATTTATGATTTAGCCATGCCCATGATTAGCCATGTACTCAACTGTTTTGGCACATATCGGGTGATGTTTGCTTCCAACTTCCCGATGGATCGCGTCAGCTCATCCTTGGTGAATATTATTGATGCCTTTAGCGATGCAGTTGTCGCCTATGACCCGAATGCATTAGCACAAGTCTTTCATCACAATTCGAAGCAGTTTTATCGGCTTTAAAAAGATCACCCCCTTACTCTTTAACCTTTTAAAATAACCTCTCCCTTGAGGAATATATTCCTCATCTCCTGAAAGGAGAAGGAAATTGAAAAAAGAGGATCAAGAGTTATGACTTGTGTTGTGGTTTTCCATACTGATCCGCCATAACTTCAACCAGTTGATCCAGCTTGATGTATTTCTTAATCACGGCATCTACATCGGATTTGGTCAATTTTGCGAGCGCCTGATCACGTTTTTCACGGAACAATAAATCACGATTGTGCTCCAACTGTGGCGTTAACATTTGATGAATATTGCGCTCATCTTCCAAAGCAGTAACCCGTTTTTTTAGAATATTAGCTTTTGCTGCTTCCAGTTCTTGCTCGGTCACACCTTTGGTCAGTAAGTCATTTAAGACTTTACGTACGGCTTGTGAAACTTGCGTCGATTTACCTGCGGTATAGTTGGCTTCAATGGTTAAGGCACCCGAATCAACCCAGTCATCCAGTTCAACATCACTGCCAAAACCATAAACTAGGGCATTTTTTTCACGTAATTCTTGCGCTAAACGTGAAGAGAGTTGTGAATCTCCTAAAATATAGCTAAATACGATTAACGCTGTAGCATCGGCATGATTTGCACCGGCTGGGAAAGTCAAAATCGATTGATAACTGCCGAACTCACGCTGTTCGGATAAAGCATGAATTTTCTGTGCCGGATACGCTTGATAATCAGAGCTTAGACGCTGGTATGGCATTTGCGCTTTACAACCTGAAAATTCCTTTTGTACTAAGTTGAGCATCGGTTTGGCTTGGTAATCACCGGTAATCGCGATTTGTGCATGGTTGCTGACAAAGAAATCCTGATACAATTTCTTCACTTGCTCAACCGTGGCCGCTTTAATTTGTTGCTTGGCAAGATCCGGCTCAAAATGGTAACGCAAATCACCCGGTTGGTAGGTCTCTAACAATCGGGTCATGGTGAGTGCAGCTACGGTTTCAGGCTCGGTATACGGACGATCCAATGCAGATAAACTTTGTGATTTGATCAAATCAAATTGTGATTGTTCAAACTTCGGCTTTTTCAAAACCTGCATCATAAATTTAAAATAATCATCAAACTTTTCTTTTTTCGCCACAATCTGAATGGTAATACTATTGGCTGATGCGGTTGCAGTGGCACCACCACCCGCTTCAATTGATTTATCGGCAATATCTTGCAAGCTATATTGATCTGATCCACGCAATAATAAATACGCCATCAAATCGAGCACTTCACCTTTATTAAACAACGATTTTTCCGTACCAAAATCGACAGAAATGGTGGCATAAGTTTTGTCATCACGTGTCGATATTGGATACAACGCATATTTAATTCCATTCTTTAATGTTCCGCGTTGAATTTTCTTTTCGGTATCGACTAAATACTGTTTCGAGGTTTTGACATATTCAGCAACCTCTTGTTTATAGACACTACTATCTTTTAAAGGTTCTTCTTTGACCTCAGTTTGAGCTAAGGTTTTAGGCTGTTCAGATGCCTGTTTTTGCTCTAATGCTTTTTTCTGATCTTCTGGAGTCGGCTGGATATCCCCTGAAATACGATGCTCGGGGACTAAAAACCGAGTTAAGGTTTGATTGACTTCAGAGAGGCTCAATTTTTTCACATTATCCAGATCAGTAAAATATTGTGACCAATTCCCTTGATAAGAGACATAATAATCACTTAAACGCCCACCCAATGCTGCGGCGTTACTCTGGATGTTGTCTGCCTGATTCTGAAGCAGATTTTTTACCCGATTCAGCTCGGTTTCATTAAATGACTTGTTTTTTTCCACCCCTGAAACCAATTCCGATTGGACTTTTTTCGCATCATGATTTGGGGCATAAACAGCGCCCATAAACACCAGATTAAAGTCCTGATCCAACCATGTGGTAGATTGAACCCCGGTACTTACCCCTGTTTCGACTACACTTTGGTAAAGATGTCCGCTTGGCTGCATGGTATATAAATACGGTGCTAAGGCGAGTGCAGATTTGATCTTTTCATTCTTGCCATTCAAATAAATATTGAATTTGGCCAGATCACTACCCTTTTGTACTAAAAAGTTTCTGTTTTGAATCTTGGAGGAATCCAGGACGGGAACTTGAGTCTGAGCAGGAACTTGGCGAGCCACAATTGGACTGAAACTTTTATCAATCTGTTTTAATACTTCTGCTTTATCAAATTTACCTGAAATGACCATCACGGCATTATTCGGCGCATACCATGTACGGTAAAATTTATTCAACTCATCCATTTTAATGGACTGTAATTCGTTTAAATCACCTATAGGTAAACGTCCCAGATATCGATTGCCATAAGCTGATTTCCACATTTGATCCATCATGACGGAAAACGGTTGATCCATCCGAACTTCACGTTCACGTTTCACAATCGAAATTTCAGAAGGTACAAACTTTTCTTGCAGCACCAGTTTATCCATTCGCTCTGCTTCAAGATGGATCACTTCATTAATTGCATTCTGTTCTGGACGAATAATATTGGTATATTTGGTCGAATAATAATCGGTGCTGGCATTGGTCATTAAGGTGTATTGATCCAGACGGCGCTGGAACTCTTCACCTTTGATATTTTGTGTTCCCTTAAATGCCAAATGTTCTAATAAATGCGCCAGACCACCTTTACCTTGAGGATCGTTTAATGAACCAGTGAGATAAACGGTATTCATAAATACTTTATTTTCTTTATCATTTTGCGCAAGAACGACACGCAAACCATTATCTAATTTATATTCTTCAATCTTCTGCTGAGATTTGACTAAAACAGGTTCTGACCAAGCGGTTGCACTAATGCCGACAAATAATAAAGAGATGGTAAGTTGTTTAAACCGCATTAACATAATTATTCCAATTTTATTCAAGAATATGAATTTTTATAACCCACGACATCTTAGAAAATACATTTGATTTTTAATAGTAGTTTTTTGAAAAGAGAGCCGTTTATTGCAACGGCTGTGTATCAAATTTATTTCCACATTTTATAGATATAACTCTGCCTGCATATACAACTTGGCATAACCTGAAATTTCAATACGTTCATTTTCAAGTAAAACACAATGCAATTCCCCGCCACGTTTTGATGCCTGATAAGCCAAAATTTCACTTTTACCCAGCTTTTCAGCCCACAGTGGTGCAATGGCGGTATGAATTGAACCAGTTACCGGATCTTCATCAATACCATTGGCCGGTGCAAAATAACGCGAAACACAATCATATTGCTCAGCTCGCGCAGTTAAGGCCAAATCCACACATGTCCCCTGCGCTGTAATGGCAGTTCGAATGCGCCCCAATTGTTTCAGCAATTCCAAATTTGGCGTTTCATCGATAACATCTTGCGGGTTTTCATATTCCACAATATAGGCCTGGCTATTCAAATAGACAGTTTTGAAAGGCTTGCTTAAAGCTTGAGTTAAAACCTCAGGATAAGTCTCAACTTTCTCTGCACGGCGAACAGGAAAATTCATTTTAATTTTGCCATCCACTTCTTGGCTAACGACGAAGATGCCCAGATTTTTCACATGAAATTGAATGACTTTTGCAGAGCTAAAATCTTTAAACAACACAAAACTGCTGGCTAAAGTGGCATGTCCACAAAAGTCCACTTCTGTGGTCGGCGTAAACCAGCGGATTTCATAATTTTCTGCATCAATGATTTTCACAAAGGCCGTTTCAGACAAATTGTTTTCCAAGGCAAGATTTTGCATCAATGTTTCATCTAACCATTGTTCGGTCACAATCACCGCAGCCGGATTGCCCTTAAACAGCTCATTTGTGAACGCATCCACCTGATACATTTTCATCGCAATTTATCCCATTTTATTTGTAGCTATTTTAGCGATTGAAAAACTTGAATAGAGAAAAAGATTTAAAAAATGATTTCTATAGTTCATTTTTTAACAAAACCCAGATACTCACGGCCTTGTTGAAAATCACTCATCCTATAGATTTTCGCTCTTACACTAGAAAAAAATCGACTTTAACGATAGCTTATCCATATCTCTATCATTGATCGCCTATCTCATGACTTTTCAAATTCATATGATTGATGTCCAAAATCAATTACAAAACTATATCTGGTTGTTAGAACATACACCGAGTAAGGAAGTTGTCGCAATTGATCCCACCGAAGCACATTTGGTAGAAGCATACTGTACAGAAAACAATTTAAAGCTGAGTCAGATTTGGCTGACCCATTGGCATAAAGATCATACTGGTGGCGTACCCGAACTTTTAATCAATCGCAATATTGCTGTCTATGGTCCACGTGAAGAATTAAGTAAAGTCCCCTTTATTAGCCATCCCCTGCAACACCAAGCCCATATTACTTTCCATGATTTAGATATTGAGATTATTGCCGTCCCTGGTCATACACTGGGACATATCGTCTATTTTATTGATGCTTTAGATGTTGTTTTTTGTGGTGATACGCTTTTTGCGATGGGCTGCGGGCGAGTTTTTGAAGGCACCTATGAGCAAATGTATCATTCGCTTAATCGCTTAGCCGCGTTACCTGCACGAACCAAAGTGTATTGCACACACGAGTACACCCTTTCAAATGCAAAATTTGCATTACAGGCAGAACCAGATAATCTGGCGATTCAACAGCGCTTCGAAAAAGTTGAAGCACAACGCATGCTCGGTCAATGCACCCTACCCAGCACAATTGAATTGGAACTCGAAACCAATCCATTTTTAAGAGTTGAAAGCGTTGATGAATTCCAACGCCTACGAGAGTTAAAAGATCATTTTTAATATGGGGCGAATATAAAGGCTTTATAAAAGCTGATGCGTTTGAGCATAAGCATCCAGCTCAATTTGAGTCACCACACGTATCATATTCATTTCATCAACACGAACCAATAACAAGCCACCTAAAGCAGGCTGATAACGTCGAGCACTGCCAAAAGGGGTATAAGACACTTTTGATTGTTCCGCGAAGATCAGCCAATCTTCATGTCCTAACATGACAGCAACAGGGACTAAATCTTGTTGCTGCATATTTTGAATTTGATTCAATACATTTTGTTCAATGGTTTCTGTCGTCATTTCAATCTAATCATCATCTTAATAAGCATTCCACACCCACCAGAATTCAAAAACTCCCCTGCATAGGCGCAATACAGTTTATCTTTTTTTAATATCGGAAGCACTGCGATTTTTTTGACTCATTCTTAGTCGCCTATAAAACGATAATAATTTCCCGCTTCAGGTCGGTATTTCTAAACAATCCCCAAAAGATAGCTCAGATATAAAAAAAATTTAAGCTGCACTGAAAATTGTGTATAAATATTTCTACTTCCAAAAACCTAATCACTTCAATTAAAATAAATAAAAATCAGATAGGTATATGAATATTTATTTCAATATACAGGTGAATTTTAGCGATTATTTATTCAATTATTGCTGCTAAAAAATACAAATTATTTATTTTATAAAAAACCACACAAAGCTACCCTTTAAAAAAAAATCTACATCCCTATTATTAATTTAATACTGCAATGTACCCATATATACAAGGAGTTCGCTCGTGAAAAAAGTTGTTAAGGCAAAAAATTTAATTGCATTTCGTATTTGGTTAGAAAAACTAGGCTATTCGGTAAAAACATTAACCGACAATCGCGGATTTACGTTTAGCTTTAAAAAAGAATATGGTTTGGTTACCTGTGATTTAGCTGGTAACTCTCTGGCTATGCAACTCGGTGAAGAATTTGAAGATCACTTAAAAGCTTAAAATATATTTCACTTGTGGATCAAGATAAAAATAACTTATTCAAAATATATTTTTCACAATATTTTTCTAAATAATCTTTAAAGCCCCGCTTTGGGGCTTTTTTTATTTCGTCATTCATTTTTTTCAGGCAATAAAAAAGCAAGGTATATACCTTGCTTTAATATGATGGTGGGGACGGAGAGACTCGAACTCTCACACCTTTCGGCGCTGGAACCTAAATCCAGTGCGTCTACCAATTTCGCCACGTCCCCATCTGGGTACTAACATAGTGTTAGATTTTTTAAAACTTGGCAGAGGATCAAGGACTCGAACCTTGACGAACGGTTTTGGAGACCGTCATGCTACCATTACACCAATCCTCTATAGCCTTATTACCAAACAAGTTTGATAATAATTGGTGGGGACGGAGAGACTCGAACTCTCACACCTTGCGGCGCTGGAACCTAAATCCAGTGCGTCTACCAATTTCGCCACGTCCCCAATGGCTGTGTATATTATAGAGATCGATTCCTGATGACAAGACCTTTTTATGAAAAATTCACTTGTTTGTTTAAATAAAAAACAAAAACGATTTTTTTGTATTTTTATTGAACATTTTCAGTGAGTAAGCACTGTTTTACAGTGTAAATATTGGTAAATCTTCGCTCTTTTTGCTTAGCCAACATGCCAGATAAAAGGTTTTTTAACGGTGTGAAATGTTCTGGAAGTTCAATACTTAACCGTTGGCAATGTAAATAGGCCCAATCTTGATAATTTTCTGCTGTTAAACGCTGCCCAGTGAGCCATTCATAAAAAATAATCCCCACAGCATAAATGTCAGTTTGTACGTTTTTTTCTGCAACATGAAAAAGTTCAGGTGCCATATAGCGTGGAGTTGCGGTCAGACTATGCAATTTTATCGGTGAATTGATTTTTTGTACCTGTTCAAAATCAATCAAGCACACGCGCTGCTGGTATTCAACCAAATGCTCTCGCTTTAAATCAGCATGAATCCAGCCGAGTTGATGCAATTGATCAACCACATCGAGTACTTTTAACAACGTCTTTTTAATCTCATTCAGCGACATGCAAGAACAATCACCCAATAGTGATTCGGCATGACTCAAAATCAATGCAGGTCTTCCCGACGCTTGTTGCCCTTCTCCACTTTTTAAGTGAGCAATCATTTGAAAGGGTAATAAAAAATCAGGCATGTTGTCTAAAGAACTGGGTTGATCTACAAATTGCTGATAAAAAGCCAATTCATTTAAAAACCCAGCTTCATAACTTTGATTTATATTGCTTGCTTGGGTTTTTAACCAGTAGTGTTGCTGCTGATGTTCAAATGTATATAAAGCACGCCCAAAAGTTAAACTTTTAGGCTTGGTCTTTTGAATCAAATTAAAGCAATCAATATCTTCAACATTAAACTGCAATAAATTCTGCTTCTTTTTGTGCGGGATCATCTTGATAATTTAAAAGTTCCAAACAGTGCTGAATGGTTTTACCTACGCGGGCATGCGTTTCAATCGAGGATATTTTAGGCCAGGTCGCCCGTTCCCCCTCACGTTGTAACAATTTGAATAAATATGGTCGCGGATTCTGAAACATATAACTATAGTGTCGCAAGCTATAAGCACCGACAATATTTACATCGCCATAATAGCCTTGATCAATCACACCAAAACCATGATCGAGCAATCGTCGCACTGGGGGGATTTTTCCAACCCGACCCCGGCTAAAGTCCATAATCCCTTTGGCGATCACCTTCCCTTGACGTCGAATAATCCGTTCAGGCCAACTCAACAGGTCTCGACGGTGGCGTTCTGCATCAGTTTGCATAAACGGCACGATATGAGGATTGACCTGACTGGCGATGGTGTAATTTAAATTATACAGTCTTGCCATTTTCTCTTGAGGGAAATCACTGCGTACACTGCCATCCACCCAACGCGTATTTGCCATATAGGGCGTCAACTTACCATCGTAACGCTTACTGGTTAAATGTACCGGTGGAAATAAAATAGGAACTGCACAGGAGGCCAATACCGCACTCCAAACCAGCAAATCTGGCGAAGTATAGGCATTCATAATCCGGGCTTCTTGTGACGCATCATAAGGGGCAACAGCCACATTAATATGCAAACCGGAGATTTTAAAGGCTTCTTCAAAGGTCACATGACCCAAATTTTCAATCAAGAATTTCTTTAAGTACATCACATCGGCAAAACCACCGTTTCCCTTCATAATGTCGTTAAATTTACGAAAATGAAAAGCTTCACTAAAAAAGTTTTCACCATTTAAAAGTCTTGAAATATCTGACGGTTTTGATGTGCCCAACATTGCCGTCATAATGGCACCCGCACTTGAACCAGATATCACCTTGGGCATTAAATCCTGTTCAAGCAATGCCTTACACACACCTGTATGAAACAACCCCAAGGTCGCACCACCTGAAAACATGATGGCAGGTTGACCGTATGCCTTTTTACAATGCTCAAAAAATTCAATTTTTTTAGCCAAACCTAAACAGGAACAAGCATCTGACGCAATGTAGGCCAAACTTTCACTGACTTCTTCCACATAATCTTCTATGATTTTTTTTGTTCCCACATATGTGGCGGTAAATAACATCGGATTTGCAATATTGGCAATATCATAGCTTAAACCTTCACGTAATATGTACATGAGATCATGGCTACGTTTTTGAAAACGGTAGCGCCTTAACCGACTCAAGCGTTGAGAAATAATTTCAGCATCAAAATAAGGTGAGCAGTTATCATATTTCCATTCCTGAGCACCTGATTCTTCATCTATTTGCAGTGCGAGGCTTTTCCATTCTTCATATGTTTCAGCTGTTTCAAGTTGGCGCTTTAATTTTTTTATGCGATACGCTTGATGTGGATTAATATCTTGTGTGAAATCTTTAAATAACATATCTACCCCTCAAACCCTTTCATTTTTATTCGCTCTTCATGATAGGGTATCATGCTTAATATTGACAGAAAACTCAGCGGATTATCATTGCAAAAATGCCTATTCCATTGGCAAATTATGACTAATTGATATACAGTTCTTCAGTAAAACCACCCTTTTACTTTTACACGTATAAGCTGAACAATCATGGCAACAATTGATTTACCTGATCATATATTACAAGCACTTTCTACTGTACTCCAACAACTACAGCAAAATTTACCCGAACTGAAACAAGAAACCGACTTTTCGGCATCCGCTTATAAATGGCAAGAGAAACAATTAAAAGCCATTCAACAGCCCAAAAAGATGTATTTGGATGATTTAAAAGGTATTGAAAGACAAAAAGAAAAAGTGATTCAAAATACCCTGCAATTCCTGAAGGGCTTACCTGCTAATGATGTTTTGCTTACTGGTTCACGTGGTACGGGCAAATCGTCTATTGTCCGTGCCCTGCTCACCCAATATGAGTCGGAAGGTTTACGTTTAATTGAAATTGAACGTGATGATTTATCTGACCTCCCGCTAATCCAGAAGCTTATTGAAAACCGTCCGGAAAAGTTTATTGTCTATTGTGATGATTTAGCCTTCAACGCTGAAGATGAAAACTATCGTAGTTTAAAAAGTGTTTTAGATGGTTCATTACAGTCAGGTTCAAGTAATTTTATTATTTACGCCACCAGTAACCGCCGTCATTTACTGCCTGAGTTTATGCATGAAAATACACCGGTAACACGTGTTGATGTGCCGCAATATATAGAACTTCACCCTCAAGAAGCGATTGAAGAGAAAATTTCACTCTCAGACCGTTTCGGAATGTGGTTGTCTTTTTATCCAATGGATCAGAATTTGTATTTAGAAATCGTTGAGCATTATCTAGCAAAAGCCAATATGCCGATGGATGAGTTTACACGTGCCGAAGCGTTGCGTTGGTGTCAGGCACGTGGGCAGCGCTCAGGACGTGCAGCGTATCAGTTTTCTAAACATTGGATTGGTTCGCAAAAATTGGCATCGCTTTAATTATTCATCATTTAGCCATTTTCAATCTCTTGTTGAATACTGAAATAAAGATCTAAACTTCACATCAAGATGACTTTAGATCTTTATTTCGATCATTACAGTTTGTAAAAGATTCTGGATGATTTACGCTTTCAGATCCTCTTCCTAAAAAACTTGAATCATTTTATTTGGACGATATAAACAACTGTTGTTATGTGCATTGCAATTTTGACATATCAAAGTTCATCAAAATGCTTCAAACTCGGCAAAACCTCTTGAGAGTCGCGAATATTGTTGATTATTCAGTGGACTCTCACATTTTAAGGAATCTCCTCAATGACTAATAACGAACAAGATTCATTAACGCCTAAGCCTGACGCCAAACCATTTTCACGCAGCTTTGACTTTTCTCTCGACTTTGAAAAGATTAATTTTAGAAAGCGTCCAGAGTTATATCGCATTGGTCGTGGTGAAGAAGGTGTTTTATTGGTTGAACCCTATAAGTCTGAAATTTTACCGTTGTGGCAATTTGAAGATGAAGCTCAAGCCACTGAAAGTAGCGCGAAGATTTTTGCATTATTTTTAGATTATTTAGAGAAAAATGATTTTGTTGGCGCAGACATGGCAAGAAAGTTTTTGCTGATGGGCTATACCCGTGCACGTCGTTATGCACATCATAAAAAAGGTACCCATAAAACTGGCCGAAAAAATAAAGGCGTTACACCTAAAGTTAAAGTACAACTCAATGATGTTGTTACAACTGAAAAACAGCCACGTAGCGCTGAAGATCAGGTCAAAATTGCTGTTGCGAAAATCTTTAAAGATAAGAGCGATCAAGCAAAATTAAATCCAAAATACATTGAGCTTAAAGAACAATTCAATGAGTTGATCCGTCAGGATTAATTAAATACCGTAAGCATCCGCTGAACCCCATTGCTATGTTTTAACGGGGTTCAGGTTTCCAACGGTGTGGCAGTAATTCTTCTATTTGGGTCACTTTATGTGTCGGCAGCCTTTTCAGTACATCAC
>NZ_JABERM010000002.1:0-184304 GCF_013004295.1 Acinetobacter sp. ANC 5414 | reverse complement strand
GTTCAGTGTCTATAAAAGTGTCTAAGGCCATAAACATAATGTCCATTTATAATAAATAATGGACACTATCGGGATATTGAGCAGATAAGAAAAGTGGGGTTCAGCGGACGCTTACTTTAAACAAACATTTATTAATGAATAAAAATTATGAAAAAACAAATAATTAAAAGTATTTTTTATATCGCTTTTCTTATGACTAGTGTCCCAGTCATTGCTTATGCAGAACCGATTGTAGTTGAAGGTGCTGTACCCAATGAAGCGAGTAAACAAGCGATTTTGAATCAAATGTATGCTGTTTACGGTGTAGATCAAGTAGTTGATAAAATTCAGGTTCGTGCTGTATCTGCACCAAATGGCTGGAGTGATTCAGTTATTAAGGTCATTACGCCAGAGTTAAAAAAAGTTAAACAAGGGAAATTGTCTGTACGTGGTACACAGGTTGAATTAGCTGGAAAAATGTCGAATCAAAATGATATTCAGCCAACCACAGCAAATTTTCAAAGTTTGGTTCAAGCACCATATCGTTTAAATGTGCAATTAACAGTGAATCAGGCAGAACAGAAAATTATTGATGAGGCTTTAAAAAAACGAATTATTGAGTTTGAATCTGGCAGTGCAATATTGGCTGAATCGGGCATCAAAATTTTGGATGAAATGGCCGTTGCATTAAACAAGGTTGCTGGAAAGAAAGTAAAAGTTATTGGTCATACAGATAGTTCAGGTGATCCAGCTAAAAATTTAGCTTTAAGCCAAGAACGTGCAGTTGCTGTAAAAAATTATTTAATTGGAAAAAATATTCCAACAAATAGTTTAAGTGTTGAAGGTCTAGGTTCAAACAAGCCTGTTGCAGATAACACAACAGTCGAAGGTCGGAAAAAAAACCGTCGAATCGAATTCGAAGTTCTGTAAGTTATTTATAAAAAGCTACAGTTATGTAGCTTTTTATAAATAACTTACATTTCGTATAATGTATATTATGTTAAATATTGTGCAATTCAAATTTGAAATATTTTATTCATCAGCACTGTTGTAAATAGGAATATAAGCTGTAATTTTCTATGTTAATTACGTTTAAATTCCAACCCTCTCATTTTCTAACTAGCTCAGGTTATAATAATGGCCTCCCGAAATATGGTTGATCTATTATGAACACCTCCAATGACCCTTTACACGGCAAAAAACTTGCTGAAATTTTGGATGAATTATTGGATTACTACGGTGGCTTTGAAGGCTTAAATCGTAAAATTGAAATTAGATGTTTTTGCATAGATCCAAGTGTTAAATCATCATTGCGATTCTTACGTACCACACCATGGGCACGTGAAAAAGTAGAAAGCTTATATTTGTATGTCTTACGCCAAAAAGCCAAACAGAAATCCTAGCTATCAAACCCTAGCCTCAGCATAATATTTTATACCAAATAGTAAACTACACTTATTGAATAGCCACCGATTTTGTAGACACCTTTTAATTAGTGGTGGACTGCCACCACTATCCTAGACAAATTTAGTCTATTCTTAAGACATTTTTAGTCGAAAAATATATGTGTTTAACTAGGTTCATGAACCTAGAATTTTGTAAACTAGTAATTTAATCGTCTAAGTTATTAAAATTATTGCCAATTAAATATAATTTCAAATATAAACTAAACTTTAGGTAAACATAAGTTAAATGAGATACATCTAAGAACAACTTCATATTTATCTTACTCGCACTTAAATTTTAGTACGATTTTTAGGCAAATTCGGGATTTAATTCTGTCCAAATAAGCTAGTAACTACTTAGTTGTTGATCTGGCTTCATTATGAGAATCCGAAGAGTATTACGCAGAAACTTGATAGCCTGCGTATAGCATCAAGACGGATTTGATTTAAAATTTGCAGATGATTTTTTCAATCATATGTCATCGTGATCAAACGATACTGATATCTTTGAATTGAGCGAAGGCACTTAAAAATGACAGCTTCACTGCCCTGTCGAACAAGTTGAATTACATTGTATATAGACATAAAAAAAGCCGAGATTCTCGGCTTTTTTAGCATACAAAATAAGAAAAATAATTCGTAATTTACATCACATTTAGTTTATCTAATTTTTGTATTTTAATATCTTTTAGATAGCAACGATATTTACTGCATTTGGGCCTTTTTGACCTTGTGCAACGCTGAATTCTACTTGCTGACCTTCCATTAAGGTTTTAAAACCTGAACTAGCGATTTCGCTGAAATGAGCAAAAACATCTGGACCGTTTTCTTGTTGAATAAAACCAAAACCTTTAGTTTCATTAAACCACTTAACAGTACCTTTAACAACATTTGAGTTAGACATAATAAATCCTACTGATTTTTAATAATTTTTAGCCAATTTGTTGACTATTCATAACTTGAAAATAATAAAGAATGGAACTTAAAATCTGAAAAAACGAAGGATTATGACTAAAACTGCGATACTTAAAGAAGATTTACCGAAACAAGACTTTTTTTCTAGTTGAGTTAATAATACATGAATTAAACTAATATTCAAGTTTTTTTATATTTATTATTTATTTTGATGATAAATAAGAGATTAAATTTGATGACAACTAATCTTCCCTACTTAATCAAACAGTAAATTAAAATAGCCCATCAATTGAAGCATTATTCTGGCATTTATTTTGCTTAGCAATATTACAGTTTATAAAAATAGTAATATTGGGGCAAATATAGATGAGTTATGTTGCAAAAGAGCTCAGTCAAAGGAATACGTTATTACTCGGCTTGTCTTCTTTCCTGATACCGATTTTGATTTGGTGTGCGGTCAGCTATTTACCTTTTATTTGGCATCCACAAGTACAGATTACCCATTCAGGTAGCGTGACATATTTACAAGTCGATAGTCGTGTCAATAAAAACACTTTCTATAGTGAAGCGCAAAATGCAGTGAATGCCGGATTAGCCCCACCACAAGGCAAATTGGTCAACCCGATTTATTTACCTGCACCGCATGAAGTTGCAAAAGCTTTGGTGACGGCCTTTGTCACTGCGCCTGTTCAATCGGATGCGCCATGGTTCCATCAAAGTCTGTGGCACAGTATTAAAATTGTCTTTACTGCTTTTTTCATTGCCTCACTGATTGGTATTCCTTTAGGCATTTTATGTGGTTTTTCAGCACGTATTTCGCAGCTGACCGAACCCTTTGTTGAATTTTTCCGTTATTTGCCTGCACCTGCCTTTGGTGCATTGGCGGTTGCCATTTTAGGGATCAACGATGCACCAAAAATTGCCATCATTGTGATTGGGACTTTATTTCAACAAATTCTGATTATTGCCAATACCACACGTATGGTTGATCGCGGCCTGATTGAAGCGGGCTACACCCTCGGCACCAATAAACTGAAAAGCTTATTTCATGTCGTTATTCCGGCAGCGATGCCCGATATCTACCGGGATTTACGGGTACTTTTAGGTTGGGCGTGGACCTACCTGATTGTGTCTGAGCTGATTGGTACGACTTCAGGGATTACCTGGTTTATTACTCAACAAGCGCGTTATCAAAATTTCGACAATGTCTATGCGGCGATTTTGATTATTGGTGTGATTGGGCTGTTATGCGATGTGATTTTAATGAAATTGGGTCAACGCATGTTTAAATGGAAAGTGGGAGCAAAATAATGACAACAGAATTAAAACCAGAACAATTTGATGCACAGCAATATTTTAAGCGTATTTATGCCCGCCCTGTCATCTTAGAAGCAAAAAAACTCAGCCAGGTGTTTGGCACAGGCAAAGCACGGCGCACCGTTTTAAATCAGCTGGATTTACAAATTCATAAACGCGAATTTATTTGTGTGATTGGGCCATCGGGCTGTGGTAAATCGACGTTTAGCCGTGTGGTGGCTGGACTTGATGACTACACCAGCGGCGAACTTTTAGTCGATGGTCAGCCAATTCATGGCCCGAGTCCAGAGCGCGGTATGGTGTTTCAAGGCTACACTCTATTTCCATGGAAAACGGTTAAAGAAAATGTGATGTTTGGCCCAAAAATGAAGGGGCAAAGTCATGCGACAGCAGAAGCTCATGCGCGTGAATGGATCAACATTATTGGTTTGGAAAAATATGAAAACCATTATCCGAATGAGCTTTCGGGTGGGATGAAACAACGTGTTGCCATTGCCCGTGCATTGGTTAATGAACCAAAGGTTTTACTGATGGATGAACCTTTTGGTGCGCTAGATCCGCATACACGACAAAAAATGCAGCGACACTTGATGGACTTATGGCAAAACATCGACATCACCATTATTTTTGTCACTCATGATATGGACGAAGCGATTTTACTGGCTGATCGGATTGTGGCGTTAAAGGCCAATCCGGGTGAAATTAAAGAAATTATCGAAGTAGATTTACCGCGTCCGCGTTCGCCAGAACTGTTACTCACCCCAGAATTTAAACGCTTACGCGAACGGATCGATTTTCTGGTACATGCACAAGAAGACGAACTTGATCCTGCGCTGGAAGATTTACCGGTTATTCCACGCATGACCAAAGTCAGCACGACAAAATAAATCTTAAGGCCTGTGGGACGACCCAGAGGTTTTCAAGCTGTGTTGGACGACCAACAATTGAGGTGATTGCGATGCAAACGCACTATGTACTCCCCCTTGTTGATATCTCAAAACTGCAAAGTTCTGCATTGTCAGATCGACTTGAGGTCGCGGCGGCTTTGGATAAGGCCTGTAAAGACAGTGGTTTTTTATATGTAACCGGTGAACAGTTTAATTTTGAATATGTTCAAGATCTAATTCAGGTCACTAAAGCCTATTTTGAGCAAGATATTGAACTTAAAATGCAGCGTTATATTGGCTTATCGAAAAATCATAGTGGTTATGTACCGATTGGAGAGGAACAGTTCTCTGACCAGAGTTATGATTTAAAGGAAGCCTACGACGTCAATTATGATTATCAAGGTGCAAAAAGCGACTGTCCATTACTCGGGCCTACGCTTTGGCCAGAGGATGCCCAATTTAAGCGCATCGTGAGTCAGTACTACCAACATTTACGTGCTATTAGCCAACAGATTTTCCGCAGTTTTGCTTTGGCACTGGGGGTAAATGAAGATTTCTTTGATGCCAAAATCACTGATGTGCCGAGCCAGCTGCGCTTAATTCATTATCCCTACAATCCTGAGGTCAAGGATGCCGCAGGAATTGGTGCGCATACCGATTATGAGTGCTTTACCTTACTTTTGCCGACGGCGCCAGGTTTACAGGTATTAAATAAACAAGGCGAATGGGTTGATATTCCGCTGATTGAAAATACCTGGGTGATGAATATTAGCGACATGATGGAAATTTTGTCCAATGGTAAATATCTTGCCACCAAACATCGCGTTAAAAAAGTCTGCGAAGAGCGTTACTCCTTCCCGCTGTTTTGTGCCTGCAATTACGACACCGTGATTGAGCCTATTGTTGAAACAGATACACCTCGATATTCAGCGTTGATTGGCGGTGAACATTTATTTAATCAAACGGCGCAAACCTTTCAATATTTAAAACAACGGATCGCCTCGGGTGAACTGGTATTAAAAAATGCGGTGCCCCTGTCTTCATTCGGTTTAAATGAAATACAGAAGGAAACCACATGAACCTGTTTGAAATTCTCCAAAAAATACCAGAGAGCCAAACGACTGCCGGTCTGATTCCCTGTTACTTATATGGTGTATTCAGACGTAAAAGTATTAGTTTTTTTAATGGACTGACAGATGAAAATACGATTGTATATTGGTTTCAATCACGCAGTTTCAGCATCGATTTACGTTTAAAACATCGCACCGAAACACCTGCCCATGAACGTCAAGGCTGGATTGGCAACACGCTTTGGGATGCAGAAAAAGCACTACTTTCATGGCAGGTCGCTGATGCTTCAAATTATCAAAATCATGTGCAATGGCCAGAGCCCGCAAAACTTCATGCCATTGGAAACTGTATTTTAGAGTTTTCACCAAGCAATGTGTATGTTGAAGACTGGCGTCAGCAAGTCCATTCAGGTCTGTATTTAGGCTTAAGATTAAAAACGGCTGTGGATGTTCAAACAGGTCAACAGCTCAAAATGGATGGTGGCCTGATTATCTGCGATCAGCACGTGGCCTATACGCTGACGCGTTTGCCGGAAATACAAAACATCGTGAGCCATTTGGATCTCACAGCAGATGGGCTAGACACTCATAATATTGAACATGTTGAAAGTTTTGAAGTATCTATAGGCACTGAGGGTCACACGAAATCTTATACCACCTCATTTAAGCAAAGCGATCAGCCATTTAATTTTGACGGTTTTGAAATCATCGATGATTCAACCTTAAAACAACGTATCGGGTTAAACGGACGTCAAATTGATTTGATTTTTGACATCGATATCTATCAGTCAAATTACCTGTTTCAAAAGCAGACGCTCACCACACCAGACAGTGAACACTGGTTAAAGTCCGAAGAAAGTCACCTCTTGTATCACGCTAAATTAACCCTGTAGGTGGCCTATGTCTTTTATTTATTTATCTATTGCGATTATTGCGGAAGTCATTGCAACTTCTGCTTTAAAAGCATCGAATGGATTTAGCATTTTCTGGCCTGCTATCGCCACGATTATTGGCTATGCCATTGCCTTGTTTTTCCTGTCATTGACCATGAAAACCATTCCGATGGGCATTGCTTATGCCATTTGGTCCGGAGCTGGCATTATTTTAATCTCGACAGTGGGTTTATTTGTTTATAAGCAACAACTTGATATTCCTGCTTTCATTGGTTTGGCCTTTATGATTGTGGGCATTATCATTATTAATGTCTTTTCCAAAAGTACAGAACTCTAAGCTTTATATGCACATGATAAAAAATCCCCGCTCTGGGGATTTTTTTAGGTCAATCACTTAAAGATTACAGCACCCCAAATCATGGTTTGGGATGCTGAATTTCATGCCATGCTTATTTCAGTTCTTCCACCAAAGTGGGCACAATCACGCTGTCGACATTCATTTCCGTGGTGTAAATACCATTGCTGACGTTGAATTTATTGACGTGATAACTTGAACCATAAATTGAATCAAATCCTGTTCCCTTGGTGAATACTTTTTTGTTTGCTTCTAGATCGAGCAAATGCGTGCCATTAATAAACTGTTCATAGACTTTTGCATCTACACCGACCCGTTTAGACATAATTGCAGCCGCATCCGCGCGCGTTGCAGGGTCGTTAATGTATTTAACGGTTTTATCCCATACCTGGATAATTTTTTTCCATTGCTCTTTATTGGCTTCTAAATGCGAAGGATTGACCGTTAAGGTATCGTAGATCAGCCCCGGTTTGTCTTTAGAAGTAAAAATAATTTTTGAACCAGCAACTGCGGATAAAGCCTGATTTGCCACCGGCTGCCAAACCGCAATCGCATCAATATCTCCTGTGGCAAAGACCTGAGGCAATTCATTGGTCATGGTATTGACCAGCTTCACATCCTTTAAGCTAATTTTTGCATCATCTAAAGCGGTCGATAATAACAAGTGATCAACCAAGCCTTTTTCAGTGGCAATGGTTTTGCCTTTTAAGTCATTGATGGAATTAATACCGTTTTTCGCAATGATGACATCATTTCCCGCAGAATAATCCGTTGCCATGATCATCACGCCTTTGGTACCCCCAGAACCTGTGACCAGATTATCGCCGTTGGTGACCATGACTGCATCCAATTGATTCGCTGCAAAAGCAGAAAGTGATGCCGAGTAATCGAACCATTTGAAATCGGCATTGACACCTGCCTCTTTTAACCAGCCCTTTTCAATCGCCACTTGCCAAGCCACCCAACCCGGCCAGTCGCTATAGCCGATGGTAATTGGTTTGCTATTTACACTACCTTCAGCTTTGGCTTTAGGTTCAGGAATCTTTGCGGTGTTGTCACAGCCGGAAAAAAATAGCGTGCTGAGCACGGCAACTGAAATGACAGACTTTTTGATCATTGTGATACTTCCCCTATACAAGTGCATTTAAATTTTGTGTTAGTCGTTTTGATCGATTGAATATAGTCACGCCATCCGCCGAAATGACTGATATCCGTTGCATCCGTCAAGGCATAAGCTTCGCAGATAAAACCTTTCACCCAAGTTCCATCTGCCAGTTGCACATTCCCAATACCGAGTGGTGCAGGAACTTCCGCTACAATCTGTCCAAATAAGGCAAACGGGATATCCCAGACTTCAACTTCAATGGCTTGTCCGCCCTTTTCAGTGCATTGCAAGCCGGGTTTTGGCGGTGTGGTATTTTTCAGTGCATACAGTTTGTAGTTCGATGCCGTTTTGGTTTTCTGTAATAAAGTCCCACCACGGGTGCTGAGCTGAAAATTCAGCGGCATCCCCGTAAGATGGGCACCGACGACTGCCAGTTTGACTGAATGTTGAGAGGCTATATTTTGCGTTTTTTCATAGTGCAGACTTGATGTGCCAAGGGGTAAATTTGCCGCGTGTTGCCATATTTGACCAAAATGCGCCAAGGCCTGATCCATCCATGCCTGAGCAATAAAAGTGACACCGCTGGGTAATCCATCAGCCCGAATAGTATTCGGCAAGGCTAATGCAGAAAGATCTGCAAAATTCACGAAATTGGTATACGCCCCCATGTGACTGTTTTTCACGATAGGATCCGCTTCTACATCGCTAATGGTATAAATCGTGGGTGCAGTTGGAACTATTAAGGCATCATAAGACTGTAATGCTAAATTAATTTGGCGCGCTAATTGCGCACGTTCATATTCAGCATTCATGCTATCTACAGCAGTAAATTGATCTGCCTGAGCAATGATTTGGGCGATAACAGGATGTGCCTGTTCACGTGGCACCATTTTTTCTACGGCACTGGTACGCTCAGCCACCCAGGCTTTGTTATATAGTGCAGATGCCAGCTGGTTAAAAATACTAAAATCAATTGCTTCAACTGCATAACCCAATGACTGGACGCGCTTTACAGCCAGTTCAAAAGCTTTTTGGCTTTCGGCATCGCCATAAAATTCCAGTTGTGCCGGAATGGCAATTTTGCCTTTAGAGAATTGCGTTGGTACATTGGCCGGATGCGGACGGGAATATTCATCCGTTTCGTCATAGCCTTGCATGACTTGAGCAACTTGCCATGCATCATCGACTGTTAAGGCAAATATTGAAATCACATCAATGGTACGGCAAGCTGGAATTAAACCTGTTGTTGAGAACCAGCCTTTGGTTGGTTTTAATCCGACAATATTATTGTGTCCTGCCGGAACACGACCGGAACCTGCAGTGTCTGTGCCTAAAGAAAATGGTACCTGACCATTCGCCACGGCAACCGATGAACCTGAGCTTGATCCACCACTGATATATTCCGGATTAAAGCTATTTTTGACTGCACCAAAAGGTGAACGTACGCCGACCAAACCGGTTGCAAATTGATCAAGATTGGTTTTACCAACCACAATGGCACCAGCTGCTTTTAAGCGAGCGACCACACTGGCATCCGCTGTTGCCAAATAAGCCGCTTCTTTACATGCAGCAGTAGTATGAAAGCCTGCAACATCAATATTGTCTTTGACTGCAAATGGAATACCGTAGAGTGGTAAATCTTGTGCAGATTGATCTTTTAAAGCATCAATTTGTGCCTGAATATGCGCGGCTGAAGCAATTTCAATCCAGGCATGATCATCGTTATTGAATGTTTTGATGTACTGAATTAAATCGCTAAGCTGAATCTTTTGCGTTAAATACGCCGTTTTCCAATCTTGAATAGTCCATAACTTTGACATAGTCAGTCTTCCTTATTTTTCATGATTTTGTGGAATGGGTGGCATCACGGCATCCATCATCTCCAAATGCCCTTTGATGACCCCTTTTAAAGCAATAAATTGTTGGCTAATGTGCTGTAGTTCATCACTAACACCCTGCATTAGCATCACTTGTAAAATTTTTTCGTCATCGAGCTGAATATGCAGCGAACTAATGACTTGAGATAAAAACTGTTGTTGCAGGTCAATTAGTTGTGTACGCAAGGGTTTTAGGCTCACGTCATAAAGTAAAGTCAACGTGCCAACCATCACCGCGTTATGTTCGATATGATCGGCAATTAAATATTTATTGATCATGTCGACAATAGCTTGCGAACGACTTTCGTAGTGCTGCTCTACAATTTTTTGATCGAGCGCATTCAGCGTTTGTTCAGGCACAGTAATACTGATACGTGCCAGTTTTTGTTTTGGCACAGTGCTATCCTCGCGAATGATCCTGTTTCACGTATAAACCGGCACGTGCACTTAAAAGTTCAATTAAAAATTTTTTCCATGGATGCAGTACTTTTTTCTGTTTGGCAGCGTTCATGTACATCTCCTTTTTTTGGGTATTACCAAAATTTTGTTTTGTATTACTCAAGGAAATGCAGAAAGCGTGCCAGTTTTGGCTTTTATTATTTAGATGACAAACTCAGATAAAATGGCAAAAAAAAAGCCCCACTACGCTGAGATGGGGCTTGCTTGGAATTAAGCTGAGTTGATTAATTCACCGGCTTATTTCATATTATTGCTCATGTACTGTAATTTTTTTTATACATGATGAGTTGACCGATGATTGTAGTTGAGTGATCAAGTGGATTGCTCTCCTCTGTTTAGGTGGTATATAAATAAAAGCAGAAAGCGTGCCAAAATTTAAAATTAAGTGAATTAAGTCGTAATGGTGTATAAAAAGCCCTACGAAAGCCTAGTGAAACAAAACGATGGCGATTGACCTATCTTAAGTATGCTTAAAAAATGTACCACAGTGCACCATTGGGGTTCACTAGTGCATCAAAGCGTGGCTTGTCTTGTGTCAAGCTGTGTGACATTAGGCCGTAGTCATAGCGATTTACCAATAAATTTGGGGGTGTTGATTCGTGCATGGTGGAGTTGGTATTTGGCTGTTAAGTAGTAAAACAAACTGATATATGTAAAATAAAGGAAAATTAATTAATTCAACAATCAAGGATAAAAACTTTCTATGGGAAGTTATGCTTCGACCCTTATAAATAATTACGAATTATTCTATATGAAGAACCATTTTGACCAATGGTTCTTTCATAAAAATGACCGAGTCCGTATCATTAAAAACGGAGAAATAAAATTTATTGGTTATAGGGTCGATTTACACACACTGAAAAGAAGACTTAATCTTGCGGGATTTGATAAAAATTTTGCTATAAATGACTTTAATGAAACCATAAATCAATGGATTGATTATTTAAAAATAGTACCTTCAAATTTCGAAGATGAGGAAATTCTTAAATTATCCAAAGAACAATTAAATTTATTAATGGATATAGATTTTGATAAATGGTTAAGGCTTTTGCCCGATTTTTTAAACTCTAGCTCAAATCAACTTGATACAGATATAAAAAATAATGAATTAGCTTCATCACTATCTAATATTATTCTTAATTTTGATATTAGCGTCATGGCGAGTGCATCATGTTCTTTTCCATGTAAACACTTAGAAAGCTTAACTATAGCTTTAATTGAATTAGAAAATACTAAGGGATTTTGTGAGGTTGACTTAACTGATCTGTATCAAGGTGGTTGGATTGAAGACTTTGAAGATTTAGCTCAACAAGAAAATAATAAAACTTATTTTTTTGAAAATTTTGAGATATCTATAAATGATTTGAGAAAACTTCAAACTTTAGAAGCTAAAAATCCTGTATTAAATAAGATGCTCCTATCTAGTTCAATATCTGCAATGGAAGCATATTTATTCGATACATTCAAAAAACAAGTCTTAGAGCGAGAAACGATCAAACGAAAATACGTTAAAAGTTATAAAAGTTTTCATAGAGGCGGTAAATTAGATGCAAATGAACTTTTTGATTTTTTAGATGCCTTAGACGAAAAAATTTCTAGAGAAATTGATGAAATATCATTTCATAATATTAACCTTGTAAAAGGACTTTACCATAACATTCTGCATTGCCAATTCAATGAGTCTTTTCTATCCAAGCTCAATGAAATTATAAAAAATAGACACGATATTGTTCATCGTAATGGAAAAACCGTGTCGAATGAAATAATTTCAATTTCTAATGATGATTTAAATAATGCATTTGAATGTATTTTTAATTTTATTAAAGATATTGATTCACAAATTATTAATCATTTATTAGATGAGTAAAAAACCAATTTCGTTAGAATTGCTCATAATACGTAAATAAAAAGACCGCCTAAGCGATCTTTTTTATTCCTATCTTATCAAGCCACTGGCGCCAAGGTAAACAACACCTGCCCCGTTTTCACCGTTTGCCCTTTTTCAATAGTGATGGCATCTACACGCATACGCTCAGGCGCAATAATAGGAATCTCAATCTTCATCGCTTCAATGACTGCAAGCGTTGCACCTTCTTCCACAATATCCCCCGACTGACATTCAATTTTCCAGATTGAACCCGGCATATGCGACTCTACCGCACAGCCACCTTCAGGCACTTCAACACCTTCACCATCATCCACAGCATCCAGGCTTTCAGAGACATATTCTGCAAGACCTGCTTCATGCCAACGACGGCGTTCAGCATCAAAGTTGACCTGTTGCACGGCTTTAAAGGCAGAAATCGATTCTTGATTTTCAATTAAGAAGTCGTTGTATTCTTTCAGGTTCAATACGCCTTCTTCAATACGAAGTTTTAAACGACCCGCCTTAAAGTCCTCACGCATTTGCATGAGTTCGGCTTCAGAGACTTCATAAAACTTAATTTGGTCAAAGAAGCGCAATAACCACGGCATACCTTGCTCAAAGTCAGGGTTTTTACGGTAGCGTGACCACATTTGCGAAGTACGACCGACAAACTGGTAGCCACCTGGGCCTTCCATACCATAGACACACATATAGGCACCGCCAATACCGACAGCATTTTCAGGGGTCCAAGTCCGTGCAGGGTTATATTTGGTGGTGACCAAACGCTGACGTGGATCAAGTGGGGTTGCCACAGGCGCGCCCAAATACACATCGCCTAATCCCATGACCAAATAACTGGCGTTATAGACCACATCTTTTACAGCTTGTTTGTCTTTTAAGCCATTAATACGACGGATAAATTCGATATTGTCCGGACACCACGGCGCATCTGGACGCACGGTTTGCATATAACGTTCGGTTGCCAGTTGCGTTTGAGAATCTTCCCAAGCCAGTGGCAAATACACCGTACGTGATGGCACTTGCATTTCGGCCACATCAGGAAGTTCTGCTTCAGCCACTTGAAGCATACGCAACAAATCAATCTGATCAAGCTTAGTCGAATCAAAGTGAATTTGTAGCGAACGAATACTCGGAGTGAGGTCAATAATGCCTTGAATATTTTGATCTTTCACCCATTGCATCAAGGCATGAATACGGAAACGTAGATTCAGATCTAAAACCAGCTCGCCATATTCCACCAACATATAGTTGTTGCCGGCAGGACGATAGACCACATCAGGTGTGCCATTTTGACCTTTTAAGGTATCTAAAATTGCAGATTTTAAGGTGCTAATTTCAGGATAGAACGACTCATCAAATGTCACATCTTGCGTATCCGCTGATGTCAATTGCGCATGAAATTTTTCATTGAGCAATTTGGCTTGGTGGTAGCTGACAGGCACAAATTTAACTTTATCACCTGCTTTGACTTGACCGAGTTTCCATAACTCAGAGTTGATCACCACCGCAGGACAGACGAAACCACCTAAACTTGGACCATCTGGACCCAAAATAATCGGCATATCACCGGTGAAGTCAATCGCACCAATGGCATAGGCATTATCATGAATATTCGATGGATGCAGACCTGCTTCACCACCGTCTTGACGTGCCCATTCAGGTTTAGGCCCAATCAAACGGATACCAGTACGGCTTGAGTTAAAGTGAATTTCAAACTCGTTGGCAAAGAAAGTATCAATATCGTTTTTTGTGAAGAAATCTGGCGCACCATGCGGACCATACATGACCGCAATTTCCCAAGTATTTGAGAATGTCGGGATTTGATCTTCTGCCAACGCTTTCACTTCATCCGATGTAAATGCCGTAATTGGAAGCATATCGCCAATCAATAAGTTACGACCGGCATGACCACCAAACTGACCTAAAGTAAAGGTCGCTTGTGAGCCTAAGTATTCAGGTACATTCAGACCGCCTTTAATCCCGATATAGGTACGGCAACCTGTGGCGATCTTGCCACATTTTAAAATTTGACCTTTACGGACATTCACGGTTTGCCACATTGGAACGGCAACACCCTCCAAAGTTGATGGCATATCGCCACCTGCCAAGACAATTTGGCTATCGCAATGGAATTTTAAACTTGGTCCTTGGAGTGTACATTCTAAACCTGTGGTATTGGGTGCATTGCCCAACAGTTGGTTCGCCACATTTAAAGACAGTGGATCAATCGCACCGGATGGTGACACACCGACATCCCAATAGCCCAAACGACCTGTGACATCTTGCACGGCGGTTTGAATGCCCGCTTGCAGGACTTCAATTTTCTGAGTTTTCCACTCAAAGGTATTTAAAAAACGAGTAGTTTGTGTGCCTGCTTTAAAAACATCGCAGTCGATAATATTTTGTAAATATTCAAGGTTGGTTTCAATCCCTGCCACTTGCGTTTTAGAGAGCGTATCGGTCATGGCTTGAATCGCTGATGCACGCGTGTCGTTCGTGACAATGATTTTGGCAATCATCGGATCATAGAATGATGAGACGTTTGAGCCTGTTTCTACCCATGTTTCATTACGGGCATCGGCATCAAACTCGACATGAGTGAGTAAGCCCGCACTTGGTTGGAAGTTTTTGATAGGATCTTCCGCATAGAGACGTACTTGAATCGAATGCCCTTTAGACTCGAGTTGTGTTTTTGGTGCAACCCAATCGCCACTCCCTAAAGTCACCATCCATTCGACAAGGTCGACACCGAAGACTTGCTCCGTCACCCCATGTTCAACTTGAAGACGGGTATTCACTTCCAAGAAATAAAATTCTTGGGTTTCGGTATCCATCACAAATTCAACGGTTCCGGCAGAACGGTAGTTGACTGATTGCATTAGTTGAATCGCGACATTTTGCAAATACGTACGTTGTTCATCATTCAGGTGTGGTGCAGGTGTTTCCTCAATCACTTTTTGGTTACGACGTTGCACCGAACAATCACGCTCGCCGAGTGCCAAGATTTGACCTTGACCATCACCAAAGATTTGCACTTCGATATGACGGGCATTTTGTACGAATTTCTCTAAATACAGCCCTGCATCTTTAAAGTTGGCTTGCGCTAAATAGGACACGGTTGCGTATGCATCTTTCAGTTCTTCAGCATTCCACACCAAACGCATGCCGATTCCGCCACCGCCTGCGGTACTTTTCAGCATCACAGGATAGCCAATACGGTCAGCCTCAAGCAGTGCTTCGGCTTCATCAGCCAACAACTGACTGCCCGGAAGTAACGGCACATTGGCTTGAATCGCCAATTCACGCGCCGTGTGTTTCAAACCAAAAGCTTTCATCTGCTCTGCATTTGGCCCTAAAAATACAATGCCTTGGGCTTCACAAAGATTACAGAATTCTGCATTTTCAGACAGGAAGCCATAACCCGGATGAATCGCTTCAGCACCGGTTTGTTTTGCGACTTCTAAAATTTTATCGACATTGAGATAGCTTTGGCTAGCAGGTGCATCACCTATCAACACCGCTTCATCGGCTAAAGTCACATGCAATGAATCTCGATCCGCTTCTGAATACACCGCAACCGATTGGATACCTAATTTTTTAAGGGTACGAATAACACGACACGCAATTGCACCACGGTTGGCGATGAGAACTTTATTAAACCCATATTTTAAAGTCATAGTCTTATACCTCGCCTTCACGGACAATCAGTTGAATTTTAGTGGGGTTATAGGCATTGCATGGGTTATTCAGTTGTGGGCAATTCGAGATCAGTACGATGAGATCCATCTCGGCTTTAATTTCCACATATTTGCCCGGTGCAGAAATACCATCATCAAACTTTAAGTGACCGTCCGAAGTTACTGGTACATTCATAAAGAAGTTAATGTTTGGCCCAATGTGACGCACATTTAAACTATGCTTTTTGGCAATTGGATGTTGCGACAATGCAATCATGAAGTTGTTACGGCAACTGTGCATTGGGTATTTGTCTAAGCTATAACGTACCGTGTTACTTTCACATGAACATGCACCGCCTAAAGTGTCGTGGCGACCGCAATTGTCATCGTTGATGGTGGCGATTTCATTGCCAAAGTTGGTATAAAGCGTTGTGCCTTTTTCTAAATATATTTGACGATTCATCGCCAAAGTATCGGTTGCGCTATAACGCTCTTCAGGATTGGAAGCAGAAATAAACAGCGTATCGACTGCTTGGTTACCTTCTAAGTCGACGATACGGAAATACTGTCCTTTTTTGACTTCGCACATCCACGCTTCACCGGCAGGACATACTTCACTTAACACAGATTTATCCTGATTTTGTGTTGGGTTGACTAAGGCTGTCATGTTGTATTCCCCCAATTAAGCGCTAAGAGCGTAATAACGATTGTTGTTTTGGAACGCTCGCTGATTTTGCGGGCATGAATCACGGCACACGTCGGTATCGCCTAAAGGCAGTGCTTTAAACAGTGACAGTTGAATATCGGCAGGTGCATATTCAGTCGAATTGTCTAAAGCATGTGGTGCACTTGATAAAAATACTAAGCAGTCCATTTCAAAACGCAGTTCAATCACTTGATCGGTATTGTCAGATGCCACATAAGACAAGTTACCATTGTCATCTGGCGCGACTTTGGAAAAGAGATTTAAGGTACTGCTTAAGTCAGTTGCAGATAATCCAAATTTGGTCATCTCGAGCAATAAGCTGTCTTTGCCATTGCGGTACATATCGTTGCGTGCGTCTTGGAAAGTCTTAGCGCCAAACTGCGCTTCAATTTGCTGTGCGGTACTTGGCGCACAAAAAGCGTCATTCCAACCGTGATCATCTTTGACAATGGAAATCATCGCACGTCCAAGGTCAGAGGCTAAGATATGCCCTGTACTCAAAAATGCGGTGTGTTGAGCTTTTAAGCTGTCTGGCATGTTATAGGCTTCAAGCTTATCTTCTGCATTGACGCAGAATAGAGAAACATTGGCATTTTCACTTAACGCTTTAAGTTGTAATACTGCGCCACGCTGAATGCGTGCAGACCAATGATGTCCACCCGGCAAAACCTCAGTCCAAAGTGATTGATTATTATGATAGTTGCTTAAGCCCATTGCGGTTACCTCTTCGGTTGTTGGCATGACCTCCCGGGCTTTTATCCCTCCGTGTAGTTCTTGCGAACCGTGAACTCTCGGTCTCAGGCATATGTCACGTGTGGAGCGAAACATATCGGAACCCTAGATCACTTTTAATCTAACAAGGTCAATGCAAAGGCTGTGCCAATTTAGTAATACTTTTTTCTGTTTTAGTCATACTATTTGGGTTCAAAAATGATACATTTAAGATGGACGGTAAAATGCATGCACCATGATTGATCAATTTCTATAGCTTATAATACATACTTGTTTTTATATTCTTGGTTTTTAGGGGCTATTGGCAACATTTCTTATTGCTTTTGCCCTCCATTGGTTTGAACAAAATTTCGATTCGTCTGATTTTCTAATGTTGTAGTTGTGTAAATTTTGACTGTGTGGTTAGATCATTAAAAAAATAATAAGGAATAAAAAAATGAAATTCCATTTGCTCGTTGTTTATATGGCTTTGACTTGTAATTTTGCTCATGCAGCACAATGCTTATCAACAAGTGAATCAAAAGAATTAAATAATATTTATCAAAATTCGAGTGAATTTTATCGCCATGTCAAACTCGATTGTCAGTCTAGCAATGAAATAGTTCAAAAAAACTGTGCCTCTCCCGAACATAAAAAAATATTAGAAATATATCTTCGGACTGCAATCTATGATTATGAAAATACTCATGGAGAAACATTAACCGGTAAACCATACCAACGTGAATATCATTCTGCGTTCAAAGAAGTTACCAATAGTTTTGATAGTTGTGACGATTTAAAAAAATCTTTGAAATATTTCTTATCTACGTCTATCTGGGCGGATTGATGAGTATTTAAAGTATTTCCTAAATGATTGGGTTTACGTTCAAGCTAACAAGCAGTTTATAGATCATGGTTTTATTCGTTTTTTGGTGAAAAGGAATAAATAGTCACTGCTGATAAATACCGACAACCACTATGGGAACTGCAAACGCTAATGCTTTATAAGAGAAGTAAAAGATGTATTTTTATCCTTTTTTATCACTGTACTCTAGCTATGTTAATCTTTGGGTAGATTTTGCGTAGATAACAAATCTTGAAAAAAAGAGGAACGTATCATGGGTTACCAACACATATTACTGGCTGTTGATGATTCCCCTATTGCCATTGCTGCAGCTGATCAGACTATTATTTTAGCCAAAGCATTAGGCAGTAAAGTCACCATAGCGAGTGTTGTCGTGATAGATCCTTTAACCAGTGTCAGTTTTTATAAAAGTGTACCTGGAATAACGGATTATTATATGGAAGCAAAAGCTCATGCTAAAAACATTTTGGCTGAGTTAGGACTGAAATTTACCAATCTAGGTATTGAAACCCATACAAAACTTCTCAGTGGTCAATCCCCAGCGGAGGCCATCTCTAAACTGGCTGATGAATTAAATGTTGATTTAATCGTCGTCGGTTCTCATGGGCGTACCGGTTTTAAAAAAGCTTTTCTCGGCAGTATGGCCCAAGAGATTTTGACCTCAAGCCATGTACCGGTACTTGTGGTAAAACACACAAAAAATTCGGGATGAATAATAAATTAGCCCACGCAAAAGTGGGCTAATTTATTCTATGATTCCCTATAAAGATGGTTATAAAAGTAATTAAAAATATTTAAAAAACCGATTTATACAAAATAGGTTGTCCATTGGCTTGATTGAGCAATTTAGCTTAAAAGCTTAAGATTCTTCACGCTGTAATTCATTCACCGTTTGTCTCTGCTTTGCAAACCACTGATCACGACGCTCAAATAAACGTGGCGCCGCGTGATTGACCTCATCAATTAAAGCCTGTAAATCGGCATTTACCAAGCGACCATTTTCAACCACAATCTGTCCCGCCACCATTGTCATGACAACATCTTGACCTTGAACTGCATGGACTAAATTGGTATGCAAATTAAATAACTTTCCTTGGTCAATCAATGGCGTCATACGGGGAGTAGCAATATTCACTGCGATCAGATCTGCTTGTTTACCGACTTCCAATGAACCAATTTCATCTTGCATACCCAAAGCTTTAGCTCCTGTGATAGTCGCCATTTGGCAAACTGACCAAGCATCCAGTGCGGCCGCATCCAGCGAAGAAAATTTGGCTAGTAGTGACGCCGTTTTCATTTCTTCAAATAGATCCAGGTTATTGTTTTCTTTTTCCCCATCAGTACCCAGACCCACCGCAACGCCTTGGCGTAGCATTTCAACGACAGGCGCTGCACCGGAGGCCAATTTCATATTGGAAATCGGATTATGCGCTACACCGACCGCATGTCGCCTTAAAATCTGAATTTCATTTGCATCTGCCCAGACGCAATGTGCCAACAGGGTTTTAGGCAGATCCAGCAAGCCCAGTTTTTGCAGACTCTCAATCGGGCGAATGCCTGAACGGCGCAGGTTTTCCTGTACATCAAATTGGCTTTCATTGCTGTGGGTATGAAAACCGGTTTGATAATCCTGACAAAGTTTCTCAATACGGCTTAATGCTGAAGCTTCAGCATAAAACAGGTGCTCTAAACCCACCCAAACCTGAATGCGTCCATTCGCCTGCTGATGCCAACGGTTGATTAAAGCCTCATTACTTTTTAAGGTTTCAAAATAATTGTGATCCGGATGCTCTGCGACATAAGGCACAAGAACAGCACGAATTCCCAACGCTTGCGCAGCTTCAGCACTTCCGTCCATATAGCGCCACATATCGACAATGGTGGTGGTTCCCGACAAAAGTGCCTCGGCATAACACAAATAAGAGGCAATTTTCGCATCCTCTGGTGTCAACACCCGGTGCATCGGGTCAATATACTGCTGTAACCAATCCCAAACCGGTAATCCTTCTGCCGTGCCACGTAATAAACCGGAATGACAATAGGTATTGATCAAGCCCGGCATCAGGATCGTTTGTGGGTAATCCTCAATGAGCACCTCTGGATAGCATTGGGTTAACTGTGCCAATGTACCAACTGCTTTTATTTGGTCTCCATCAATCAGTATCGCGCCATTTTTAATACATTCATTCTGCGCATTCATGGTCAGGACATAGGAAGCTGTTAAAATTTTCATGATTTATACTCAAATCTATTCTATTTATGATGAATGGCTGCGGTTATGGCACGAAGGTTTTACCTAAAGAAGATGGCAAATTCATTTTGAGTACTTTTTTATTCCGCGAAATCATGACCAGTACCACAATGGTGGCTATATAGGGCAATGCGGCAAGCAGCTCGTTCGGAACCTTAATTCCAAGCGCCTGGGCATGAAATTGTAAAATGGTCACGCCCCCAAACAGGTAAGCGCCGAGCATTAAACGTGTAGGTTTCCAAACCGCAAATACCACCAGTGCAATCGCAATCCAGCCGCGACCTGCCACCATATTTTCAATCCACATCGGGGTATATACGGTCGATAAAAATGCTCCGCCAACCCCTGCCATCAAACCACCAAATAGTACTGCGCCATAACGAATCGCCAACACGTGATAACCCATGGCATGCGCACTTTCCGGTGATTCTCCAACTGCTTTAAGCAATAAGCCCAAACGGGTTTTCGTCAAGACAAACCACACCAGAAAGAAGACCAAGATCGACAGATACGCCACATAGTTTTGCTGGAACAAAATCGGACCCAATACTGGAATATCCGCTAATAGTGGAATATTAAAATTAGCCAGACCCGGTAAAGCCATACTGACGTAGTTCTGACCCAAAAATGCAGAGATGCCGAGTCCAAAAATGGTTAAAGCTAAACCACACGCGGATTGATTGGTACTTAAAGACAAGGTAAAAAAGGCAAAAATCAGGGCCATCAGCATTCCTGCCAGACCACCCATCAATAAGGCACTTAACACACTAGCATCGTATTGCGCAGCAAAAGCAAAACCTGCAATGGCACCGACCAGCATCATCCCTTCTACTCCAAGATTAATCACACCGGTACGCTGTGTGACCAATTCTCCCAGACCTGCGAAAATCAGTGGTGTTGCTGCTGCAACAGTACCTGCAAGAATTGCAGTTATTTCTAAAGCCATATCATGCTTCCTTTTGTTGTAAACAACATTGGTTAAAGGGTGGTTGCTGTGGGCTGAGGGACCGGTGGCGCCATTTTTTTGCTAAAACGGTAACGGTTTTCAATTAATGCATCGGAAGCCAACAGGAAAAACAACAGCAGCCCCTGGAAAATACCGGTAATCGCGACCGGAAGCTGGAGCTGCATTTGTGCCATTTCGCCGCCCAGATAAATCAGTGCCATAAAACAGCCTGACAGCACAATACCGATGGGGTTTAAACGCCCTAGATAGGCGACGATAATCGCTGCATAGCCATAACCTGGGGACAGGTTCGGATTCAGCTGACCAATAGGCCCAGCCACTTCACAGATTCCGGCAATACCTGCCATCATTCCGGAAATCACCAGACTCATCCAGATAGCTTTGGAGGAAGAAAAACCTGCGTATTTGGCAGCTAAAGGTGCCTGACCGCTGACTTCCAGTTTATAGGCCGTCAGACTTTTACGCATAAAAACCCAGAACAGGAGGACTGCAAAAAAAATGATAAAGATAGAGGCATTAATACGGGTGCCTTCTACAATGAATGGCAGCGTAGCACTCTCACTAAAAACCACCGATTGTGGAAAATTCATGCCGTCCGGATCACGCCAAGGACCATTAACCAGGTACAACAGCACACACACTGCAACATAATTCATCATCAAGGTGGTCAGGGTTTCTTCAGCATTAAAATGGGTTTTCAGTAAGGCTGGAATTGCACCCCAGAGTGCACCACCAAGTGCGCCCATGACGATCATCAAAGGTAGAATCCACCAGCCGATTTGATCATGAAATAAAATCGCAATACCACCGCCAAAAATTGCCCCGATCGTAAGCTGACCTTCAGCACCGATATTGAATAATTTGGCTCGAAATCCGACCGCCAGTCCCAAGGCAATCAGAATCAGAGGTCCGGCTTTCACTGCCAGTTCACTCCAGCCATAAGATGATGTCAGCGGCTCAATAAAGAAGATGTACATGGCTTGCGCGGGATTGATGCCCAGCATTAAAAACAGAATACTGCCGACAATCAACATGGCCAGCAGTGCAATGATCGGTGAAAGCCACTTCATCATTTGAGATGGATGTTCACGCGGTTCTAATAAATGCATGTCGCTCTCCTCTCAACTTATATTTATTTTTGGCTGTATTAAGCATGAGCTTGCTGCTCCTCTGCATTTACGATCGCAGTGTCATGGCTTGGAATGCCTGACATCAAGACTCCAACATTTTCAGTATTGGTTTCATGGATAGGTATCGCTGGAGATAGTTCACCATTGGCCAACACGCAGAGACGATCACTGATTTCAAACAGCTCTTCTAATTCTTCTGAAATCACCAAAATAGCGACGCCTTGTCGAGAGAGATCAATCAGGGTTTGCCGAATAAACATGGACGCACCTACATCAACACCCCAGGTCGGTTGAGCCACAATCAAGAATTTCGGGTTTTGTAGAATTTCTCGGCCAACAATAAATTTTTGTAGATTTCCACCCGACAAGGAACGTGCTTCTGCCTCTGGCCCACTGGCTTTAACCCCGAATTTTTCAATACAGTGCTCGGCAAAAAGCTTACATTGTGAAAACTTGATTAATCCCCATTGCGTCAGGTTATGCCGAAATGCAGTCAGCAAGGCATTCTGGGACAGTGTCATGTTCGGAACTGCTCCTCGGCCCAGACGTTCTTCAGGTACAAAGCCCAGGCCCAAGTCACGCCGTTGTCCGGGACTGAAGCTGGATATATCGATTTGATCCAGAACCATCCTGCTATGTTTCAAGCTGTTTTCTCCCGACAATAAAGACAGCAATTCTGCTTGCCCATTGCCAGAAATCCCTGCAATTCCTAAAATTTCACCGGCACAAATATTTAAATTGATATTTTTCAGCGATACACCAAAAGGGTCATCAGACTGGTAATCCAGATTCTCGATCTGGAATAGCACCTGTTTTTCACCTGTATATTCTGGGCGTACATAGGTCGGTAAATCACGGCCAATCATTAAGCGCGCTAAATCACTGGTGCTGTTGTCTTTGGGATCAACATTTCCGGTAACACGACCATTGCGCAAGATGGTTGCTTCATCACAGAGTTCTTTGATCTCATGTAATTTATGACTGATATATAAAATCGAAACACCTTGGGATGCCAATAAACGCAAGGTTTTAAACAGTTGCCGCACTGCTTGTGGCGTCAATACCGAGGTGGGTTCATCTAAAATGATTAAAGCCGGGTTTTGTAAAAGACAACGAATAATTTCGACGCGTTGCCGTTCACCTACCGATAAAGAATGTACTTCACGGCGTGGGTCAACTGCTAAACCGTATTGCTCTGAGACTTCAATAATTTTTTGACTTAGAGCTTTTAAAGGAGTCTTTTCATCTAATCCTAGAGAAATATTTTCCACCACGGTCAAGGTTTCAAATAAAGAAAAATGCTGATAGACCATGCCAATCCCGAGCTTTCTCGCCATCGACGGGCTATCAATTTGGACTTCTTTGCCGTTCCATAAGATTTGTCCCTGATTAGCCTTGGTTGCACCATAAATGATTTTCATCAGGGTACTTTTTCCGGCACCATTTTCACCCAAGATGGCGTGAATCTGTCCAGGTTGAACGGTTAAATGTATCTGGTCATTCGCTTTCAATGAATTGTAACTTTTACAGATATTGATGAGCTGTAAACGCGGTACACTCGAAACAGATCCTGTATTCATCTCTCGCGTATCAGCAGATAGATCGTGTGGAGGAGTCATCATAGGCACTCTATTTAATGCTGCGATAATGCGGCATCCACCTGAATTGCGTTATGCATTCAGATGGATGAAAAATAAAATCAACCGCGTTAATTCAAGGTCATTTAATTGCTGAATCTCGCTGCTGTTACTTCGGTAAGGCCCCTTCTACGCCTTTAACGTAGTAATTCATTTTGCTTAAAGCGGCATCATCCAATGATTTACCTTTAGCCAGGAGCACGCTGCCATCCTGTTTATAAAGTGGACCGGCAAATGGATGTAAGCTACCTTTCAGAATTGCATCACGTACGCTGAGTGCTTTTGCTTTAGAGGCTGCCGACACTGAAGGACCAAAGCTTTCGATATCGACGGCTTTTTGTTTCACGCCATACCACATCGCACTTGGTTTCCAGGTTTTATTGCTGACTTGAGTCATTACCGGGGTGTAGATTTTCTCCCAATGTAAAACCGATGCAGCAAGATGCGCTTTAGGGCCAAATTTGCTCATGTCAGAATCCCAGCCAAAAGCAAAGACACCTTTTTGTTCAGCGGCTTGTACCACAGCTGGAGAATCGGTATTTTGCATCAGCACATCCGCACCCTGAGCAATCAGTGCCAAGGCTGCATCACGTTCTTTACCCGGGTTAAACCATGAATTCACCCAAATGACTTTGGTTTTAATTTTTGGATTTACACTTTGTGCACCCAAGGTATAGGCATTGATGTTGCGTACCACTTCAGGGATCGGGAAAGAGGCCACCACACCCAATACATTATTTTTGGTTTTTTGACCTGCAACCACACCCAGCATATAAGCACCTTCATAGGTACGTACGTCATATACCCCTAAATTTTTTCCCTGCTTATAACCGGTTGCATGCATGAATACTGTATTTGGAAATTGCTTGGATACTTTCTCCATCGCATTCATATAACCGAACGAGGTTGCAAAAATGACTTTATTGCCTTGTTGTGCCAGGTTACGGATCACTCGTTCAGCATCTGCCGTTTCAGGGACATTTTCGATATAGGAAGTTTTATATTTTCCAGCAAGTGCTTTTTCAGTTTTAATACGGCCCTGGTCGTGAGAATAAGTCCAGCCATGGTCACTGGTTGGACCAATATAAACAAACGCGGCTTTATCTTGGGCTTGAACATTAGCTACAGCGGCCATGCTCATCACACCGCTTGCCATTAACACCCCAACTAATTTTTTGAATCCTGTTTTGAATGCATTTTTTTCTTTCATTATGTTCTGCTCTTGGTTGTTCTATGTCGTATGACATACATCTTAAAAATGGCTTTACTCGAATGAGCTCAGTCTGTTCAATATATAAATAGCAATAAGTATTCCAACTTTTGAAAAAAATAATAAATAGAGACTGTTTAAATAAAATATTTTTTTATTCATGCAGTGAAGCATTTTTATATTAAATTTATAGGGTTTTAATTTGCCTTTTTTGTATTATGTAAATGATCATTTTCTATTTTAAATTAGATTTCTTTTTAATTATGCTTGGGATTAGTGCATTAAAATAAAATGCATGATATTTGGGCATTAATATCCAATTCAATCTTGAGTAAAAAATCCAGATATTAAAAATCCCTCTGCGTGAGCAAAAGGATAAAATAATACAGAGGGGGATTAAAACAATTTAGCGTTCTGCCCAGAATGCCTGTTGCAATGCTGTGGTTTCTTCTTCAATTTCTGCAATTGGACCAATCAAATCAATATTTTTCTGACCATGTTCAAACACATAAGCAGATGACACACGCATGGTCGGATTTTCGACATGGTTTCCCGTACATTCTAATAGCCGTTGTTCAGTCATGCCATAAACCACTCGACCAATATTGGCCCAATAAATGGTACCGGCGCACATGCAGCAAGGCTCTACCGCAGTATATAAGGTACATTGCCATAAATATTCAGCTGGATAATTACTGGCAGCAACACGTGCCAGAGTAGACTCGGCATGATTTACCGTATCAATATTACACTGGGTTAATAGCACTGTTTCATGATCCGGTCCCACCAATACTGCACCGAAAGGGTGATTTCCCAAAGACATCGCTCTGCTTCCCACCTCATTGGACAAGGTCAAAAACTGGATGATTTGAGCTTGATTGGGTCGATTCATTTTATTTTTCACCCTATATTATTTTATTCAGCAGTGATAATTAAACAGATGATCTAAAATAATCTTGCACCTTAAAATATAATAAATTTAAAATCCGATATTATAAAATTCACCATTTATATTTAAGCTTTAATTCATATTAATAAAATTAAAACATATTAAACAACATAACGTTTACTTAATCCCCACTCTGCTAAGATTCGACGGTAGGTCGTTGAAGAACGATCTGCTTCAAAATGCGCTTCCATGGAAATATCCAGGGGTAGCTCTTCGGGTTTTTGACTTTCCACCATGTCCTGATCTTCGGCAAATATTTGTGCATTGAAGTCATATACCGCCTGTAAATCCCCTGTGGTATCAAAGTTTCGTGTCAACGGCACAAATAAACGGGTTTGGTTGTGAGACACAGGGCAACAGGCATTGAGAATTTTTAATTGTCCCTGTTCTGGGAAATGTACGGTTAGCACCGCAGAAAACGGTGGATAGACATCAAATACACGTTTCCACAAAAAGCCTTCTGGCGCCAAATGTTGCATCCCATGCGGATAGTTGCTGACATCACTGACATATTCGGTATGCAGGCCGTAATCTGTACGTTCTGTTGAATATTTGGGCACCACCTGATTCTCGGGATCGGCAAATGACCCTTGATGCACCCAAGCGAAATGGGCCACATCAATGAAGCCTTCCAATTGACGACCACTCGAACCGGCAATATCCACAAACGGCGGTAAAATTGCCTGATGATCTGGCATCTCCCAGGTATCTAAAAAAGGAAAATTGGCTTTTGCTTCGTCACGGCCAAAAATACTGGTCCAGATCAAGCCATATTTTTGAACTACTGGAAATTTAGTCAGAGAAAAGCGTTCAGAAATATTGGTTAGCTCGGGTTGGGCAGGAATTTTGATACATTTACCCTGCCCGTTGTAGTGTAAGCCATGATAAGGACAGACCAGGTTTTCACCCGATACCCAGCCTTTGGTTAAGGGTACACCCCGATGTGGACAGATATCACGGACCAGATGAATATCGCCACTTTCTGTTTTATACAATGCCAGCTTGACATCAAGCAGCGTCACTTGTTGCGGTTGGGTAGAAACGTCCTGAATCCGTGCAACCGGATACCAGTGATGAGTCAGAATGTCCCAGTCCTGATCATCAAACTGGCTATAGCAGGGTTTGTTGAATAAATTGGTGACTGGAATGGCGTTCATATAAAACCTATAGTCTTTCTGTGGATGGTCTCTTTTTACAGGCCTTGAACATTGCAGAACTATGCAATTTTGGCTTTGCTTATCATTGAAATTACTTACTTTTTTATCATTCTGTCTATTAGAATGATTCGTACTATTCATTCTTAAAATAAGAACACCTCAACGGCGTGCAAATGTACTTGCCGATTAAAACTACCTTATTTGGCATAAAACTCGCATAAGCACGGTTATCTCAACTATTGATATGAATAACAGGTGGTACTTCGCTTGACTAAATTGATGAATACGCCTTTTTCCCGATTTTCAGAATATTTTATCGCTGTGGCGAAAACAGGCAGTTTACGTAAAGCCGCAGACCAATTATTTATCTCCGTGTCTGCGGTACACCGGCAGATCGCTTTGGCTGAAGAAGAACTCGGTATTATTTTGTTTGAGCGTTTGCCCAGTGGTTTAAAACTGACCCTTGCCGGTGAATTACTCTATGCCGATGTATTGAAATGGCAAAAAGAATTCCAGCAAACTCGGATACGTTTTGATGAAATTCAGGGACTCACGCGTGGAACCATCGAGTTTGGTTTAATCTCTGCCTTAAGTGACGGGTTTGTCATGCAATCTGTACAATATATGTATGAAAACTATCCGTGGATCAATTTTAATATTCGGGTCGCAGACAGTGAGATTATCGCCAAGAAGATCATGGATGCAGAATTGGATTTTGGTTTGATCTTGAATCCAAAAGCACATCAACACCTTGAAGTGGTTCATTTTTTAGAATTGCCTTTAGGTTTTGTGATGGGGAAATCACATCCTCTGGCTCAAGCAGAAAAGATTTATTTTTCAGATACTTTAAATGACAATCATTTTATTCCCTCAGAACCTTTAATTATTCATGACTATGTGCAAGCCATGTATAAACACCATAAATTTATACCCGTACGTAAAACTGAATCAAATGACATACGCTTAATGAATAACCTAATCAAAGCCAATACCGGCATCGGAATTTTAAGTTATTTGGACGTTTTTCCTGAGCTTGAACGTGAGGAATTAATCTTTAAGCCCATTTTAGACAAAGGTCTGCATCCATTGACTATCGCCCTCTGTGTTGCGCCGAAACGACAAATTTCACGCGTTTCCCAGTTGATGATTAAAAATATTATTGAACAAATGGAAGACTTGAAAAGCAAAGTTAAAAATATTTTCTCGACCTAAACCGTTTGTTAGTATGGCCCTTGCTCTTTTGATTGAAATTTCAATTGTTAAGGTAAAGCGATGTCCACTATTTGGATTAAACATCACTGACTATTTTAGCGGAAATACAGGTGATGCCTGTAGGGGTATTGTCATTTCAGAGGGAAAAATCGTTGAAGCGGTGCCTTTAGGGCAAGCACCGATCAAGGCTTTCGATGAAAGTTTTGATGCGCAAATCTGCTGGTTTTAGCTAATTGCATATTATTAAATGGCCTATGTTTTAAGGGAGTCATGATAATCAAGCCCAGATCACCAGTATGGCAGCCACAACCACCAGTAATAATCCCCAATGCTCTGCTTTGGCCAGTTTTTCTTTAAAAAAATAAGCTGAAATTAACAGGCTAAACAAGATTTCAATTTGTCCCAGTGTTTTTACAATGGCCACCGATTGCATGCTCATGGCAGTGAACCATCCCAAGGACGCAATAAAACTGCACAGACTGACTTTGAAGGTTAAGCCTAATCTTGCCCACATGGCCTTTAAGGTCTGGCGACTGAATAAACTTAAGTAAATCAGCATACTGACACATTGAAAACCAATAATACTGAGCAATACCCAAGCTGCCCGATGTATAAATGGCAGTTGGGGAAATTCCAGACTGGCTTCACGCACCAGTAGTGAGGTAATGGCAAAGCACAGACCACTGCCTATACCAATCAATAAGGTCGGTAGGGAAAGTTTTTCTGCTCTGGATCCTCTACTGAGTAAAAAGACTGCCAGCCCCCCTAAGGCCACCCCGAACCAGCCCAGTACAGTTAAACGATCACTCAGCAATGATGCACCAATGAGCGCGGCTAAAATGGCTTCGCTCTTGGCCAATCCGACACCAACGGCATAGTTTTTTTGTTTAAATAACTGCACCATTAATGCGGTTGCAGCAATCTGACTCATCCCGGCAATGACAATATAAATGGCATAACGTGGTGTAAAGCTAACCGGGAGTGGTATGGGCTGACTCTGATATAAAAAGGTCAAGTAAAGAATGGCCAAAGGAAAACCAAAAATAAATCGCGCCAGTGTTACGCCATAGACATCAACAGTAGTACTCAGTTGTTTTTGAAATGCATTACGCCAAGCCTGCATAAATGCAGCCATAAGCGTAAACAGAATCCATGTGGATGCCATTACTTGACCTTATTAAAGCTATAAAATGCAAGTAATTTACTCCTTCATCACGGAATTAACGAATCATTTTTTTCCAAAAGGTTTTAATGATTTGAAATTTTTTGCGAACTATGCTGATCAAAAAAGCCCTTCACCAGGAAGGGATTTTTTGAGCTGAATTGAATATCAGTCCAAGGGATTACCAATAATATTGCTAATAATTCCTTTCATGATATGTGGTCCCTGTTCTTTTCGTAGTTCTTCATACCATTGCTTTGTCACATCTTCATCTTTCATATGCGTTACATCACAGCGTTTGCGTGCACGCAGCACTAATTCATTGGCACGTTCATTACGTTTGTTTTGATAACGCTTTAAGGAATCTTCCAGGCCCAAGGTGTTAATTTGCAAAGCACGAGATAAATAAATCGCATCTTCCATCGCTTGGCAGCCACCTTGGCCAATATCAGGCGTGGTACTGTGTGCAGCATCTCCAACAATCACCACACGCCCTTTATAGTATTGTGCAAATGGTTCAATGTCATGAATTTCCACACGATTGGTTTTTTGCTCATTCATATGATCTATGAGTTTCTGAACTTGCGGACACCATCCTGCAAAGTATTCTTTTAATAAAGTTTTATAGTGACTACGATTATTTTTTAAACCCGCTGCCAGAGGCACATCAAAGAAAAAATAAAAACGATGATCTGCCACAGGCATTAATGATACACGCTTGCCCTCACCGACATAGGTCGTCCATTGATCAGCGGGTGCATACTCCTCTGAAATTTCAACCAGACCATTCCAGTTTACATAGCCTGCATAACGACGCTCAACCTGTTCACCCAATACATAAGCACGGGTACTCGAATGTGTCCCATCTGCCCCGACTAACAGTTCGGTTTGCACTTGCGTTCCATCTGCAAATTGCACTGTTACAATTTCTTTGACTTGTTTAAAGGACAACATTTTTTTGCCTAAATGAATATTGTCACGACCGAACTCATCCATCAGCATATTTTGTAAATCTGAACGCGACACCGGATATGGACGTTGTCCAACTTCTTCTATCAGGGGATGCAAGCTGAACTGTGTCATCACCTCGCCTGTTAAGCCATCCATATAAGCCAAGTTATTCATTTGTCCGCCAAGTTTCGCGATCTGATCCGTTAATCCTAGATAATTTAAACACTTAACCCCATTTGACCATAAAGAAATGGCTGCCCCCATAGGTAAAATGTGTTCTGCTTGCTCATAGATGGTGACTTGATGTCCAAACTTTTTTAGTGCAATTCCTGTGGTTAAACCGCCTATACCTGCACCAATAATTGTAATTTCCATCTATAACTCCTTTATATATTTAAGTATCTGCACCACAAAATGCTAAAAACGTGCCATTTTTTATCTCATGCACTTAAAAATTTCAAAAGTTGGCACAAGCTGTGCTTCTAAACATATGTAAAAGCTTGTTTTTATCGATTGTTCAAAATGAATCACTAAACAAAACAAGTCTATTCATTTGATTAATAAAGTTAATGGAAGATATTTATGGCAACTTTGCTTGCACCAATTTTTGATATTCCTCTCCATATGCAGCAACTGACTAATCTGGCAGATGACCGAATTGGTGCAGAAATCATGGATTGTTCGGATGATTTTTTTGCTGAAGCAAAACGCATGTTGCAATTCAATCCACCCATATTTGTAGAAGACAAATTCGATCAACATGGCAAATGGATGGATGGTTGGGAAACCCGCCGTAAACGCCATGCGGGTTATGACTGGGCCATTATTAAATTAGGGGTGGCAGGCAAAATTAAAGCACTCGATATCGATACCACTTTTTTTACAGGGAACTATCCAGCTTCTGCTGCTGTAGAGGCATGCTATGCACCAGATGGAGACTTGAACAGCATAAAATGGCAAAACATTCTAAAAAATAATATTTTAGGCCCAAGTGATCATCACATTTTTAATATTGATACCGAGCAGGTCTTTACGCATGTCCGTTTAAATATTTATCCAGATGGCGGCGTGGCACGGTTTAAAGTTTATGGTGAAGTACAACTTCAAAGGCACGGTAGCAACCAAACTTTAGACTTGTTAGCTTTAGAAAACGGTGGTCGCGTGATTGCTTATAGTGATGCGCATTTTGGTCATCCACGTAATCTGATTAATCCGGGTCGTGGCATCAATATGGGCGATGGCTGGGAAACCAAGCGCCGCCGTGCGCCCGGTTTTGACTGGTGCCTTCTGGCTTTGGGTCAAAGCGGAAAGATTGAAAAAGTTGAAATTGATACCGCCCATTTTAAAGGCAACTTTCCTGCCCAAGTGTCCATACAAGCCATCTATATTGAAGATGCCACCGATCAGCAACTCATTCCACAAAGCATGTTCTGGCCATTTTTACTGGAAGCACAAGATATGCAGATGGATCATATCCATACGTTTGTGGAGGAAATTTTGAAACAGGAAAAGATTTCCCATATCCGGGTCAACATGATTCCCGATGGCGGTATTAGCCGGATTCGTCTCTGGGGGAAGGTGGATTAAGTGATGAATAGCATGGGTATGCCAAGCATAAAAATACAGCCTTTAAGCACTGAAAAGTTTCTGCCTTATGGTGACGTCATTGCCTGTCAGGGTAATCACTTTTTTCAGATCAATGATCAGCAGACCGAGCGTTACCATACCTTGGCTGAAGTAGAAAGTGATGCCAAGGTTGGACTCAGTATTTTTAAAAATATTCAGGCCACCGCCATCCCTTTTGAAATTGCAATGCTGGAAAGGCATCCTGTAGGTTCACAGGCTTTTGTTCCGATGCAGGGTCAACAGTTTTTAATTGTCGTTGCCCCCTGTCTGGATCATCAACATCCAGATCTGGATCAGATCCAGGCTTTTATCAGTAATGGTAGGCAAGGCGTGAATTATCGTGCCGGAACCTGGCATCATCCCTTGCTCACTTTGGAAGCACCGAGTGATTTTGTAGTCGTGGATCGTATAGGAACCGGAGCAAATTGTGATGTTTATACTTTTCCTAAAAAAATCCGGATAGAGTTTTAAATGCATTAAAAAAGCCCTTTTTATAAGGGCTTTTAACTCATTGCTTCTTCACCTTGCTTAGAAGTGATATTTGACCAAGGCACTGACATTATTTTCATCGGCATTTGGAATGCCGAATTTATTGTTCCAGATTGAATGTTCAATCCCCAGATATAAATTGGTGTCTGGAGAAATGTGTTTACCGACATTCCATTTCCATTGTGTGGTCCAGTTCATCTCGCTGTCATGATCATCCTCTTCTGTTGACCAGTCCAGGAAGCCATCCACCAGGAATTCTTCAGTCCCGAGTTTAAATGGTACGCCATAGGTCAATGTTAACTGGTAGTCATCATCAATATTCTCATTATTAGCTCGATAAAGATTAATGCTGGCATAACGGAAATACGGAATGTCCAGATCGAAACCTACGCCGTACAGGAAGTTATCAAAACCTTCTCCTCCTTCCCAGGTCGTGGATACCAATACATCTTTGACCGGACCAAAGGCAAGTTTCTGCCCTGATACTTCACCCAAGCTTAAACGTGGTGACAATTCAAAATAACTTGATTTACTGTCATCAGCGCCATGCATCCGGTCAATGAAGAAGAATACATCTGCATATTTCACTTTTGCCGTATATTCAAGGGTTAAGGTGGTCTGTTTCTCATCCACCACTTCATAGTTTTCACCATAAAGTCCGGTCACGCTGAAGTCTTGCCAGATCGGTTTTGCCTGTGCCGATAGAGCGCCGAATGCGAGTAATGTTGCAACAGCAAGTTGAGTGAATTTCATAAATAAGGATCCCCAGTAGAATGAAAAAATAACGTTATAAATTAAGCAAAAACAAAGCCAACTTTTTAATTTTTGATAAAAACCTATGACTGGCACAGGTTTATTGAAGAGGTAAAATTTTAGTGCAGTGTTTCTGCAATATTCTTTAGCGCCTCGGCATTTCGCGCTTTGAATAGAGTCAGATGGTTAAACAGCAAGTTTAAAATAATCGCCATCAAACAAGTGGAACTGATGCCTGAATGAAACAGGGTTTGAAACCATTTTGGGAAATTGGCATAGAAAGAATAATCGATAATCGGAATCATACCGGCAGCAATAGCAGTCGCGACAATGATCAGGTTTTTCTGCTCGTTATAATCAATTTTTGCCAAAGTACGGATGCCACTCGCGGCCACTGTACCAAATAGGACCAATCCTGCACCACCAAGTACCGGAACCGGGATCGCCGCAATTAAACGTCCCATAATCGGCAACAGCCCTAATACCACGAGAATGATGCCGCCTGCCGCGACCACAAAACGGCTTTTTACCCCGGTAATTGCCACCAAGCCCACATTTTGTGCAAATGCACTTTGCATGAAGGATCCAAAAACTGGCGCTACTGCACTGGAGAGCATATCGGCACGTAGACCATTGGAAATACGTTCTGAATCCACTTTGGTTCCGATAATTTCACCAACCGCGATAATATCCGCAGTGGTTTCCGTCATAATGACCAAGGTTACGATCAGCATGGAAATGATGGCAGTCAGCTCAAAAGTTGGAAGTCCGAAAGCAAAGAAACTGGGTACCTGCACCCACGCACCATGACTGACTTTGCTGAAATCACCAAAACCTAAGAGATAGGCCAATACCGAACCCAATACAATCGCCAGCAGGATGGACAGGCGGCGAATCGAGGCATTTCTGCTCAGGTTCAGACAGATCACAATCGCCAGAGTCATGATGGCCAAACTAATATTTTCAACACTTCCCCATTCAGGTGCATTTTTATTGCCCCCCATCATCCAGCGAACGGCCACAGGTAAAAGTGACAAGCCAATAATGGTAATCACACAGCCCGTCACCACCGGCGGGAAAAAGCGAACGATCTTGGAGAAATAAGGTGCGAGGAAGAAACCAATTAATGAAGCGACAATGACTGCACCATACACTGCCGAGAGGCCTCCGCCTGTGGTCACAATTGCGACCAAGGTCGCCACACCGGCAAAGGAAACACCTTGCACCAGCGGCAGTTTTGCACCGATATATTTCACTCCCAGGGTTTGCAGAATCGTAGCCAGTCCCCCCACAAATAACGCAGCTGCAATCAATAAACCGATTTGATAGGGTTCCAACCCGGCTGCAGTTCCTACAATCAAGGGTGGCGCGATAATCCCGCCGTACATGGTCAATACGTGCTGTAAACCATAGGCTGCACTTTTACCCGCACCTAAATATTCATGTTCCGGTGAAATGGTCTTATTTTCTTCGATCATTCTTTTTCTCTCCCTCAAAGTCAAAAAATATAATTAGCTACCGCGATATGTGGAGTACGCAAACGGGCTGATCAGTAAAGGAATATGAAAATGCTGCGATGCATCTTTCACATAGAAATGAATGACTGCTTTAGGAAAGAAGGTATCTAGTCCCAAGCGTTCAAAATAGGCAGCAGTGGAAAATTCAAGGCTGTAATTCCCTGCTTTTAAAGCGCTTAAACCGAAGTCTGTTACCCGGCCATCGGTATTGGTAAATGCTTCGCCGAGCAAATGACCATCTTCCGCATAAAGCTTGATGGCAACCTGGGCTGCGGGTTTGCCCAGATGGGTATCTAAAATATGGGTACTGATCATGCTTGCAGCTCCTGAGACAGTCTTGATAAAGCGATTTCAGCCAGTTGGTTGTGGACTATCCGCTTTTCAGTTTCAGGATCATTGTCCAAACGATATTTCAGGGCCTGCAGGACTTCTTCACTATTTAAACCCGCAGCCTTAATCAGGAAGATATAGCCATATTTTTTTTCATAGGCAAGATTACCTTTAATCAAAGCGAGCTGGGTTTCTTCATCCGCTGTAATAGATGACTGTTCACGGTTAGAAAAGCTCTTTTCGATTTCACTCAATTCAGCTTGTGCTTTTTTCTCGCCAATACGTGGGTGATTATCCAAAGCCGCTTTAATTTCACCCCATGTCCAGGTTGCTGCTTGTTGTTTGGCCAACTCCATAACCGCTTCAATTGATGCATAAGGACGCTTGGCTACAATTTCGGTCGACCAGCTGGGTATTTGCACACAGTGCTTTAAAAAGGTGATGGCATCTTCTGATGATGCTCGATTAAATTCAACGAGTTGCATTATTAAATCACCTGTTAATATTGAATTTTTGTTCAAAACAGGATTTGCAATAACAGTGCCAAATCTGGTTTCAGTATTATTTTTATAAAATGCATAAATCAAAAAAGAGAACACAAGGTTCTCTTTCTAAATATATTTTTTAATTATGGCGCGTGATGTTTATACCAGTGTTCAGCAATATCACCACGTCGGCAAATCCAGACCTTGTCATGACTTTGAATATAGTCCAGAAACTTTTGCAATGCTTTAAAACGTCCCGGTCGCCCTAAAATACGACAATGCATCCCGATCGATAGCATTTTTGGTACAGTTTCCCCTTCGGCATAAAGTACATCAAAGGCATCTTTGAGATATTGATAGAACTGTTCACCGCTGTTAAAGCCACCCGGTGAAGCAAATTTCATGTCATTGCTTTCCAGGGTATAAGGAATGATCAAATGCGGGCGTTTTTCACCATTCGTCGTAGTCACGCTGCTCCAAAATGGTAAGTCGTCACCATAATAGTCACAGTCATATTTAATCTGGGGAAATTCAGCCAGTAGCTGCCTGGTGTTTGGGCTGTCACGACCGGTATACCAGCCCATTGGTGCTTCGCCAAAAAGCGCCTGTAACACGCTGATGGCTTGATCCATGTGTTGGCGTTCAAGTTCAATGGGCATGTCCTGATAATGCAGCCAGCGCTGTCCATGAGAAACCACGTCATAATTGGCTTCTTTGATCGCCTCGACAATATAGGGGTTACGTACCAATGCCATACCGACGCCGAAAATGGTCATGGGTAAATTGCGTTTTTTAAACTCTTTATGAATCCGCCAAAAGCCAGCACGTGAGCCGTATTCATACATTGAATCCATCGACATATGTTTGTCAGGAAAACTTGCTGCGCCAATAATGTCAGATAAGAACTGTTCGGAGCCGACATCACCATGTTCAACGTGGTTTTCGCCACCTTCTTCATAATTCAGTACAAACTGTACCGCGATACGGGCTTGGTTTGGCCACTCCACTTTGGGTGGTTCGCCATGGTAGCCAATCAGGTCACGTGAATAGGGCGCGCTGCGAATGTCATCAATGAGTTCTTGGCCGCGTAAATAAGTCGTCGTCACGTTAAATCCCTAATGTGTTATATCAAATCATCAATTTTCTATAACAGCGATAAGCAATTTATGCGCCAAAAGGATTCATTTAATTCTTTCTAAATATATCCACCATCTTAGCTAATTGCTCCATACCATCAAATGTCGTTGGAATTTTGTCATAGGATAATACGAGTAGTAAAAATAGAATATTGGTGAGTTTTATTCTTCATACCAACTTTCATCAAAGGCTTCAATATATCCGAAATCAACAATATCGTTATCCAAACTAAAATTTTCAATTGAAATTTCTATATTATCTAAATCTTTCAATTTTTCAGGTTCGAAATCACAAATCACAATAGCTTCAAAATCTTTTTCAAACTCACCACTAACCATCCGACTACTTAAATTTATCTCTTCCTTATCAATTGAATCCCATACAGAAAAACTAAAACTAGCTTCAACCTCAAAATTAATTGATCCTCTTAATTTTATTGAAAATTCATTAATCTCATGATTAATCTCAATTAATTCAATTGATTGATAGTCTGCTGAAATAAAACTGAGATTTTCAACTTCATTATCACATGTAGATAAATGTGAATCAGCTTCAGCATGAATATATTCTTGTTCTAAAATAACTGAGATTTTTCCGTCCAATTTTTGATTCAAAGCATTTAAAAATACAATATCAAATCCATTATCTTCAAACTGTTCAAAAAACTTATCTTGATTATTTTGCAAGACTAGAATTTCTATTGCCTCTGATAATTTAGTTCGAACATCAAGTTCATTAGATTGTGAACAATACTTCCCCCAACCCTTATCCCCGGAAACAGTTAATATATTCTTTTCATGGGTCTCGGCATAACCTTCTAATACTAGTAAAGCAATTGCATCAGGAAATTCCCTTTTCTTTTTTTCAGTATTTTCAAAAGGTAACTGAGTATTTTTATATAAATCAATCAAACTGTTGACATGTAAATATTCAGATGAATTCAGGATTTTTGCACCTGTGGCTTGTAAAAAACTTTGAATTCGACTATCCACTAACTCTGCTATTTCATCGGTTTTTAAATTCCTCATAACCTCTAAAGCAGAGTTCAATTCAGGAAAAAAATTTGCTTCTATTATTGTTTTAAATTCTTCAATTTTTGGCTTTGCATTAATTGTATCTTGTAGTAAATGTTTCTTTATTTCAATTAAGATTATATCTGGTACTAAAAGCTCAACCCCTGTATCTTTGAATTGTTCTAACTTATTTAATAAACTTTTTTCAAAATTATATTTAAGTGACTTTAAAGTTGAGTTATCGATACTAATCGCATTGTATTTTGAAAACTTTTTCATTTTTACTACCATTTCATTATTAGTATCAAAATAAATCAAAATTCGATTACGCGATAGTATTGATGCCCTCTATTTTATTAGAGGGCATCAATACTTGATTAAAACAAAAAATACCTCTGCGCCATCGGCAACACTTCAGCTGGCTCACAAGTTAAATGCACTCCATCTGCCCGCACTTCGTAAATTTCTGGATCAACTTCCATCACTGGGGTATAGGTGTTGTGCTTCATGTCCGCTTTAGAAATATTTCGGGTATTTTTCACGGGTGAAATTATTTTTTTAAGCCCTAATTTTTCCGCTACACCATTTTCAATACCCGCTTTCGACAAAAAGGTAATACAGGTGTTATGTACACCTCGTACGTTTGCACCAAACATCGGACGGTAATGCACAGGCTGCGGAGTTGGGATAGAGGCATTAATATCCCCCATCGGTGCCGCGGCAATCATGCCGCCTTTAATAATCATGGAAGGTTTTACACCAAAAAAAGCCGGCTTCCATAACACTAAATCTGCCAGTTTACCTTCTTCAACCGAACCAATTTCATGGCTTAGACCATGGGTAATGGCAGGGTTAATCGTATATTTGGCAATATAACGCTTCACCCGATTATTATCGTGCGCGGCATTATCACCTTCAAGTACACCTCGTTGCACTTTCATTTTATGTGCAGTTTGCCATGTTCGAATGATCACTTCACCAACACGGCCCATGGCTTGCGAATCTGAAGACATCATCGCAATTGCACCCAAGTCCTGCAAAATGTCTTCAGCTGCAATGGTTTCTCGGCGAATCCGACTTTCTGCAAAGGCAACATCTTCTGAAATAGCCGGGTCAAGGTGATGACAAACCATCAACATATCTAAATGCTCATCAATAGTGTTGATGGTATAGGGACGCGTCGGATTGGTTGAAGACGGCAAAACATTGGGCTGACCGATGGCTTTTAAAATATCTGGTGCATGTCCGCCACCCGCACCTTCGGTATGATAGGTATGAATGGTCCGGTTTTTAAATGCAGCCAGAGTTTCTTCTAAAAAACCACTTTCGTTAAGCGTGTCGGTATGAATCGCGACCTGGACATCATATTCATCTGCCACCGTTAAACAATTGTCGATGGCTGCCGGGGTTGATCCCCAATCTTCATGCAATTTTAAACCCACCACACCAGCTTCAATCTGTTCACGAATCGGATCCGGCAAACTCAAATTGCCTTTGCCGAGTAAACCAATGTTCATGGGTAAATCATCAATAGCTTGTAACATGGTGGCAATATGCCAAGGTCCCGGAGTAACTGTAGTTGCAGAAGTCCCTGCCGCCGGTCCTGTACCGCCACCAATCATGGTGGTGGTACCAGACATGAGTGCTGTTTCAACTTGTTGCGGGCAAATCCAGTGAATATGGGTATCAATTCCACCTGCGGTGAGAATCTGTCCTTCGCCGGCAATGACTTCGGTCGCTGCACCTAAAGGAATGGTGATATTGGGCTGAATATCTGGATTTCCGGCTTTACCAATTTTCCAGATTCGGCCATTTTTCAAACCGACATCGGCTTTGACAATGCCCCACCAATCGATAATCAAGGCATTGGTAATCACTGTATCAGCAACATCTTGCGCCAAGAGTTGGGACTGCCCCATACCATCCCGAATCACTTTACCGCCGCCAAATTTGACTTCTTCGCCATAGGTGGTCAGATCTTTTTCAACCTGAATGAACAATTCAGTATCGGCCAAACGAACGCGATCCCCCAGCGTTGGACCAAACATTTCTGCATAAGCGCGGCGTGACATTTTCATACTGGCTACCTTCATTTTTTAAATTTTTAATTGGGTTTAATTTAGTCAAGTTTGCCCATGACACGACCAGCAAATCCGTAAACTTCACGCAGTCCGACTAAAGCAATCAATTCAATCGAGCGACTTTGCCCCGGTTCAAAACGCACAGCGGTACCGGCAGCAATATTTAAGCGGTAACCACGCGTAGCCTCACGGTCAAATTGCAGCGCATCATTGGCTTCAAAGAAATGAAAATGTGAGCCGATTTGAATCGGTCGATCGCCGGTATTGGCTACAGATATTTTTAAAGTTTCACGACCGACATTCAGCTCGATATCGCTGTCTGGAGTAATGACTTCGCCAGGAATCATAATCTTGTCCTTATTATTAAAGAATCGGCTGATGTACCGTGACCAGTTTAGAACCGTCCGGAAAAGTCGCTTCAACTTGCACTTCAGCAATCATTTCAGCAATGCCATCCATGACATCATTGCGGCTAAGTAAAGTCGTGCCGTAATGCATCAATTCACTGACGCTCATACCGTCACGCGCCCCTTCAAGTAATGCCGCGGAAATAAAAGCAATCGCTTCCGGATAATTCAGTTTTAAGCCGCGAGCTTTACGACGCTCCGCCACCAAGCCGGCAGTAAAAATCAACATTTTGTCTTTTTCTGTTGGATTGAGTTCCATAAACGGTTCCTAATTCATGTATTTATGTCTAAGCAAAATGTGTGCAAGATTAGATATTGGGTGTTCTCCCTCCCTTTGGGATGAGAGACAATGTCTGGCAAGAGAGGGAGGATTTTAATAAATGTTTAATCACCTCTCCCTTGCGAAGCAGTGCTTCTCATCTTCTATAAGGAGAGGGAACAAAAGGATCATGTCCGCCAAATTCTTGGAAACTCTTCGTCTAAATCAAACCAATAACGTCTTAATCGTGCTCGAATCGCGGCAAAAGCGTCATGACATTGCCGTACATCATCCCCTAAAAAACGTGCGCAAATGACATCACCCAACACCGTCAAAGTGACCTTGATTTTCATCCGGGTGATCAGCTCGCGAATCACGGTAACGTATTCATCTAAGTACAGCGTAGCGCGATATTTTTCCGGTGCAACCGCCCATAAACTGCCCATCACGGCCTGACCATTCATGCCCAAACAAGAGCTTAACCAACGGTCATTACCGACAAAATTTAAACTGTCTGCCACCAACAATTTATTTTCGCGCAGCAGCTTAAAATGATTACGGTATTGACCCTCACTAAACTGTTCTGCACAGGCTTGGCGACCAATCACCAACATGTCCCAACCAATAAAGCTCGATGTTCGATCTAACTGAACGGTGGTTTCTGAATGTGCGTGCGCTCCATTGAATAGCATGGTTTCTTGCGGCAGCCATTCGAAAATAGCGTTGTCTTTTAAACGAATCTGAATATGTTGAAAGGCCGATTTACCGGTGGTTTTGTACCATTTCCCGGCACCCGGTGTAGTCACCAAGGCATGTGCGTCAGCATCCACCTGCATATCAAAAGTCAGATGATCCCCCCCTGCAATACCCGCAGGAGGATGGACAATAATGGCATGACAAATCCCGCTCTTTTCCGGCCAAAGCATTTTTTGCACCCGTACAGGTCCGCTATGTTTTCGATGCGCCAAGGTCGTGCGTTGCTGCGCAGCTTGATAACGAAAGCCTAGCTCGAGGCAGGCGTACCAAAGCTGCGATGGGTTCTGTGCATCAGCTGTTTTTGAAAGGGGTAAATTCAACATATTCATGATCAATACTGCTTAAAACGCATTAAGCCAGACCGATAACAGCAAGGATTGCAGCCAGTGCGGCTATAATTTTTCGACCATGCGGCAGGTATTTCTCAGTCAATGCACCTAAGCCTAAACCCGTCAGATAAATGATCGACATCGCAGAAACCATACCCAACATGAGTGGCAGCATGTGTCCTGATTGTCCCAGTTCATTGCCATGTGCCACACCATGGAAACTTGCGAGTAGCATGGTCGCGACAGCAAAAATACCATTGGATTTCATCAATAACGCTGTCGCCAAGACCGCTAAAGATAAAACAATGCCGTATTCTGCAAAAACATTGGGTAATACCTGCTGCTGTCCTAAAACAAAGCCTGCAATCATGGCTACCGCTAAACCGAAAAAGCCTACGACTTTCCAGCGTTGTGTGGCCGTCCAGAGCAAGACACCGAAAGCAATCGCCATGGTTAAATGATCCAAGCCGGTAAAAGGATGGCTAAATCCATTCCAAAAACTGCTTTCATGCGCATGACCAGGATGTGCCATGGCGATCATCGGTAAGCTTCCCATGACAACAGCAAAAAATCTTTTTAACATTGACATCACACTCCTGCTTAAGCCTTAAATAAGCCTTGTTTTTCAATAAAGGAAATGATGGATTCCAGTCCATCCTTGGTTTTCATATTGGAAAATAAGAACGGTTTCTCGCCACGCATGCGTTTGGCATCTTGATCCATCACATCCAGGTTGGCACCCACCATTGGCGCCAAGTCAGTTTTATTGATGATCAGTAAATCGGATTTGGTAATCCCAGGACCGCCTTTACGTGGGATTTTTTCTCCGCCCCCCACATCAATCACATACAAGGTTAAATCAGACAATTCTGGACTAAAGGTTGCCGCCAAATTGTCACCGCCACTTTCAATAATGATCAGTTCTAAACCGTCAAATTTTTCACATAGGTCATCAATCGCCGCCAGGTTAATCGAGGCATCTTCACGAATTGCGGTATGGGGACAACCGCCAGTTTCCACCCCCACAATGCGATCGGGGGACATCGCTTCATTGCGGGTCAAAAAGTTGGAGTCTTCTTTGGTGTAAATGTCATTGGTGACCACAGCCATATTGTATTTTTCACGCAAGGCCTGACATAAATTTAAGGTTAACGCCGTTTTACCCGAACCGACTGGTCCGCCAATTCCAACGCGTAATGGACTACGTTCTGACATCTGTATTTCCCCTCTTATTTCTTCAATTTTATATATTTATGATCTAAACAATCTTGAATATTGGTTTTCATGCTGCATGCTGAGCATGGCATAGCGTGGTAAAGCGCTACTGATTTCGGCATCGTCTAAATTCAGAGCGCGCTGAATTGCGTCAGGAATAAGACTATGTAAATGCCATAAAATCCGTTGTCCACTCATTTGTCCTAACGGTACTGTTTTGACCGTAGCCAACACTTGGTTTTCTAATACAGTGAAGGTATAGGCAGTGAGTACATCGGCTGAATTTAAGGCTAAAGTGCCACACAAATGCCCATACACCGGCATAAAACCTAGTTGTTTTTTAACCCTGACCGGTTGTTTTAAAACGTCGCGGATCCAGGCATTTAAAGAAAAAGCCAATTGTGTTGATTCTGCGAGTAGCTCTTTGCTTTCACGACTAGAACGATAGAGATTTGCCCAATACTCAAATTGCGCTTCATCATCAAAGGACTGCATTAAGCGCTTAAGTAAAGGCAACTCGAAACGAACCAGCAACATCTCAAGCACTTCTTCAAAATAAGCAATGCTGGATGCCTCATCATGAATCATGCCGCAATCAATCGCACTCTCCACTCCTTGCGAGTAGCAATATGCTCCGATCGGCAACGCCGTAGAAGACAGCGTCAGTAAACTGAGCAGCTGCGCCGCATTAGTGATGGACATGCTGTAAAGCTTTAATTGGGCTTAGACGATGATCATGTTGATGCTGGGCATAGGCGCCACTTTCAGGCTCAAAAGGATGTAAAGTTTCTATCACGTACAGTCCTAAGCCTGTGACCATTTCAGCCAAAACATGATCGGGTTCAAAATAAAGTGCCGTAGGCGTTAACATTAAGGGAACATGGCGATTGCCCAAGTGATAGGCGGCTTTTAATAGATCAAATTCAGTTTGTGCTGTGACTTGCATGAGTTTTTCAGCTTGTGCATTGACTTGCAACACATCACCCTGTGCTGTTGCAATATAAGAGCCACTACGTAAAATGCCGTTGCGCGGCAAATCCGCACCAATATCAACCCCATTTTGTAAGGTTGCACGAAAACGGCTCTTTTGACGCACATCAAAAGTTAATTCAATGGTTTCAAACAGCTCGTTATGTTTAAGTTGTTCTAATCGTTGAGTATAAATTTTCATTTTTGCTCCATTTTAGTATCCCTTGATTTCACCTTTTGATCCAAAATAAAGCAATAAAAACAGCATGGATATAAAAGTGCATCATTATGATTATTAGGCAATTTTCGTACCAAGTTGTTTTTATAGAGTCGGTTTTAGAGAAAATGTCCAAGACATTAATGAATGATGTAAATACCGAAATTGAAGCATCTTGCTGATACGCTGCTGGGTAATATCATCCACTTTTCTAAAGCCAAAAATAAACAGCACAGTAAATCGTTAAATCTGTATGGTGACAATTCCACTCGTAAGATCAACGCTTTCCGACAAGCACAACTTGCTTAATATAAGGTGAAATGTAGGGATGCCACTCTTGGTAGGACTAGTCGACTAATCACACGCAACGTATAAAGCATAAAATTAAATGCTTACGAAAAAAATCATCTTTGAAATAAAATGCTAACGAAAAAAAGTATCTTTGAAATAAAATTTTTACGAAAAGAATTCCTCTTTGAAATAAAACGCTAACAATTGAAGCGTAAGCTACAGCACAAAACGAGTTGTTACACCAAACCAATAATTAAAAAGCGTATTGCTCAGACTGAAAAAATGGAATTCAGAAATAATTTAGCTCAAAGAGGCATTGGAGGTGGTGAACAATTTTGGAGTTGTTGCACATCAGGCTGAATACTACAAAAGCAATATAAGTTATTACCAGGAATCAATAACATGCCTATCCAAATTAAACAGAATTCACGTACACGCCACGTCCGTGATTTAGGTGAGTTCAGTGTTGTATCAGGAGCGATTCGCTTCACTGACCCTTGTTATGCCAATGATGTTTGGTGCAAAGGTTCAATGCCAGCAGCCAATGGCAAGTATCAAGCCCAGATTGGTTTTTTCCGCGATCCCTACGATGAACGCAGTATGTTGGAAAAAATCGACCAATTTAAATACCTGCTGCACTATCACGCAAAGTTTGGAGAGAAGTACAAAGATCACTTGTTCTCTTTTGAAAAACTGGTCAGTAAAGTGCGTAATCAAGCCAATTGGGATGACAAGTTACAAAACGTTGAAAAACTCTTTCAATTGATCAAAGAAGAACCGGATGTTGAAAAACAACGCATCTATAAAGAATTAGCAGACGATGCGGTGGAATGGTATTCGAAGTGCTATGTGTCAGAAGAATACAATTATTGGGAAAAACAAAGTTGGTTGCTGTTTGAAATCAATTCCACTTTTGCCCACGCAAGACATTCGATCAGCACTCGTCCTTCCAAGTTCCGTGCCTTAATGCTTGACCAGCACAGCCAACACCTGACCGAAGATCAGATCAGAGAAAAAGTAAAGAAAATTGAAGCGGAAGAACGACGCGACTTTATTGCCAACCTCGAAAGAAAAATCACTGACCTGCAAGATACTTATGCTGCAGGTAAACCGCTTCGTACCCACTTTCTGCGCATCAAGCATGAATCCATAGCCAGCTTTAATCCAATTGAAAATGGGAAATGGCATTTCAACACTAACTTTGACGTAGGTGTTGATTCGGGACAAGCCGGATTTTTTGATGAGCTTTGGTATGAACGTTATAACGGAGATCGTAATAACCAGGACCTTAGCTCTTACTTCAACTTATGCACTTTATCATCAGGTGGTAATCACGATCGAAGTGTCAAAAAATCAATGAAAGAAGGTGGTGTATTTGATTTTGGTGCCAATTCTCACACTGCTCATGGTGACGGTTCGGCTCCCCTATTTTATCGCCTCAACAAAGCGGGTGAAGTGATTGAAGCGGCCTATCTATATGACGTAAATTTTGAGGAATGTGAAAATGCATTAAACGATAACAAAGCAACTATAAAACAGAAGGTAAAATAGTGAAAATTAACGATTTCAATAAAATCTTTCAAGTAACCGAACATCTAAGCGCAGAAGAGTCCCATTTAAACGGTTTCTTAAATGAAACCTCAAAAGTAGATGACCTAAATAAAATTACTTTTATCGTGGGTGAAAACAAGAATATAAGACTTGACACCTTAAAGAAGTCGACACAGATCAACAATGAATATGACCCTGTTTCATACAATGCAGGAAAGGTCATTTTCAAAAAAACAAATTATGAACAAGCTGTTTTGGATTTGATGAATATCGATAACGAGACTCAAAAAATTTTTAAAAAAGCAAAGTTTCAAGGTTTTGTAATTGGCTTTTGGCATGAGGACAAATTTGCATTCGCTAATATTTCGAAAGAGCTAAATGAATCTGGACAAACCCATGCCAATGCCCACTTCTATGATTCCCCTCGATACGCCACTTGCATGTTGGATCTTTCCGAAGCCGCCGAGCAGCTTGTGCATATTCAAAGTGTATCTGATGAACGTACGTTTCAAATCTTCGTGCTGTATTTAGGTGAGACAAAATCAGGCGAAATCTATTTGCCGCTTCCCTTGTACTTCGAGGAAATGTTCCTTTAAAGGCAGGACCTTTTAAAGCTGGATAACCTTGTTTTCCAGCTTATTTTTCATAAATTCTAAAAATATGTTTTTTTCAAAGGGTATGATATGAACGACATTCAAGCAAAACGCCACCTATTAGAAACAGTGGACAAGTTAGTTCGTAAGCCAACAACAATAAGCGAACTGGATTTGGTCAACATCTTTGTTCACTTAGGCTCAATTCTAAAAGAATCTTTCGCTGAACCTGTCGAGATCACGCCAATTTTTTCAGGTCGCAAGTCTATAGTGCCTATTCCGCTTGGGGAACTAACTGCAGAAGAAAAGGAGGCTGAACGTCAAATGTTCATTCGCTTCCTCAAATTACAACCTCATGTTTTAAATATTGGCTATAACACAGAGACACAGCAGTTCCTTCTGAAAGAAGATCAGGCAGCATGGGATGCCTGGTTGTATCGTGCAATGATTGCACGCAACCTTCTTAAGTCAAGTGAAGTACCCAAAGATCTACTCGAGCGCTTCGATACACACTATAAGAAAACGCCAAAAGGTTATAAGATCTCTGAGACTGTAATCAGCTTTTGGAATTACGACTGTCAGCGTTTTATGATTGATGAAATTCAAAATGAATTTGAAACCTGGTCAAAGGCAAGTTAATAAAATAAAAATGAACAATAATAATTTGCAAAGATAAAACCAGGAAAAAGCACATAATTCTTGCAGGACAATCAATTTATGCTGTTCCGGAAACTTGAGACCGGAAAGTGAATCGATATTTTAGGTTCTTGTTTGTTTGGTGAATCCAATCCAAGAAAAAATGTATTGCATGATGAGAGCTGTAATCCCTCATCATGCAATTTAATGTCTGAACTTACTGGAAAATACCACAAGGTTTTTACAGGATATCAAGCAGTTTTATTTTGAAACTGCACTTCCACAACCCATAGCTTGAATCTGAATTACCCGAATCAAACGCTCAACGTCATTCCCCTGTAATGACATCGCAACTAAAATCACACCACTTGGAATATCATACCTGCAATTAATTAGGTTTGGTTTTGCCACACTTACGACATTCAACTTCTTCGAAATATTCATAAGTGTGCATGCAGAATAATTTACGGAAAAAGTGAAACATCTCGTTGACCTCCCGCCATAGCAATCAAGCAGTACCCCCAATTGGGTATTGTTATGTTTGGGTCTCATATATTTATATGGGGACATTAGATCGGAGTTAAAGATTTCAAGTTCAAAAGGTTGGCTGTTTTTGTTGCCTAATAGAAACATTTTTATATTTTTTAGATGATAAAAACCATTCATTAAAATAATAGGATTTACTTTAATTTAGCACTCATTAAGGTTGTTTTTTCTAATTTTTTAATATAAAAAACCATAAATCACATTGATAAAAATGGTAAGCACATGTAAATAAAAACAAAAAATAAACAGAGTTAAAATAACAAGAAAATATGTAAACTTTATTTAAATTGTGTGGGTTTAATAATAAATTGAGGTGATCTTTATATTTTTAATGCTATTAGTTAATAACCAGAATAAGTAGTAGATATCAAATATGCATAAGGCTACCACCCAATTTGTAAATAATGAATCTTATTCTTCAAACGTATTACAGCTTATTTCTCATCATTTTTCTAAAGAAAAACAATACTGTTTATTTCTTGATATAGATGGGACACTTTCCGAATTCCATATAGATCCTTCACAAAGTTTTATTCCTAAAACTACCTTGCAAACATTGCAGCAACTTATAGATTTAGACATTGCTGTTATTGCTATGACTGGACGTTCTGTAAAAGTAGCATCTCGGCTATTTTTTCCTCTTCAGGTACCCATTGCGGGGACACATGGTTTAGAAATATACATAGATCAGGAAACGAAATTAAATACATGCGTTGATGAAATTGATATTTCTTTGCTCCAGCATAATGTTCAAAAGGCATGCCTTGCCTATCCTCAGCTGTTAATTGAAAATAAAGATTATTCGGTGGCTATTCACTATCGTGAATATCCTAAACTGGCGGAAATTGCAAAAAAAATTGCAAATGATATCCAATGTATGCACCCCAAATTTAAAATTAATGAAGGTAAATATGTATTTGAATTATTACCTGCGGAGGCTGATAAAGGACGGGCTATTCAAAAAATTTTAGATCATTTTAATTTCCCCCATGTTTTACCCATTTTTATTGGGGATGACAAAACAGATGAATCCTGTTTTAAAATCATCAATCACTATCACGGCGTCAGTATAAAAGTTGGAGAAGAACAAACCCAAGCGCGCTATCGCCTTAAAAATGTCGCAGATGTGGCTCATTTTCTGGATTTATTTTCACAATTCTTAAAAACACATTTTTCAAGACAGTCTCAAGTATCAAATGGAGAAAAAGCATGTCTAAATTAATCGTATTATCGAATCGTGTAAGTTTACCCAATCCCGACAAGTCCACTGCTGGTGGCTTAGCTGTAGCTCTACAAGATGCATTGAATGATATCGGAGGAATTTGGTTAGGCTGGAATGGAGAAAAAATTGAAAATCACCATGATCCAAATTTTAGCCCGACTGAATATGAGGGTGTGGAATACATTACCTGCCCGCTAACTGAAGCACAATATAGCGGCTATTATTGCGGCTTTGCAAATAGTACCCTTTGGCCAGCGATGCATAACCGTGCAGACTTAATAGAATATCAACCAGAAGAATTTAAAATCTACCAACAAGTGAATCGTTTATTTGCTCATCAACTTGCTCAAATCGCTCATCCAGACGATATCATTTGGGTTCATGATTATCATTTTTTAAGTGTGGCGCATTATTGTCGTGAATTGGGTATGCAAAATAGAATCGGATTTTTTTTACATATTCCCTTTGCTGATTTAAATATCTGGAATCTACTTCCAACTGCCCACTCCCTCATTCAAGATCTTTGTCAGTATGATGTAATCGGATTACAGACTGAACAAGACCAAACACGATGTATGGAGGTATGTCAGCATTTTTTGCCATCTCAAGTCATTCATTCCAATGTGCTGCACTATAATAACCACCAGATCACTATTCAATGTTATCCAATTGGTATTAATCCGGAGCTTATACAAAAAGTCGCTCAACAAAAAAAAGAAAATCCTAATCCTATCTTTGAATTTGAGGATTTAATTGATCAAAAAACAATTATTAGCGTCGATCGTATTGATTATTCCAAAGGTTTGATTGAGCGTTTTAATGCTTTTGAAGAATTTCTGAAAAATAACCCTGAATATCATAAACACATCACCGATTTACAAATCGCCTGCCCATGCCGCATGGATGTCCCTGCTTATAAAAATTTATATGAACTTATAGATTCAAAAGTCGATTTTATTAATCACGAGTTTTCACAGGATAATTGGCAGCCTATCAATTGTAGCCATGAGACTGTAGCGCATGATGACTTGATGAAAATTTATCTTCAGTCCGATATCTGTTGGGTCAATTCATTACGTGATGGAATGAATCTGGTTGCAAAGGAGTTTATTGCAGCACAAGACCCTGATAATCCCGGTATTTTGATTCTTTCTAAATATGCCGGGGCTGCGGAGAAAATGTCAGAAGCCATTATTGTCGATCCTGAAAATCGTGGCGATATGATTAAGGCATTAAAGACAGCTTTAAGCATGTCAAAATCAGAGCGTTTAGAGCGTTATAAACAGTTAATGCAGGGTCTAAAAAGTTTTGATATTAATGACTGGCGTAATGCTTTTTTAAAGGATCTTAGACGAGCTCAAGTATTACCTATTTTTAAATCTCCCCTTCGAAACTCCTATAACCGAATTGTGAGTTATTAAAGATATGCATTAAATCATCTCTATATTTAGCGACAAAAAAGCCGATATATCATTTGATATACCGGCTTTAGATTTTTTAAATGAGGGATTAAAAATTAAGAGGTTTTGACCTGAGTAAAATGATTTAAAAAGGCAATCAGCATTAATAAAGCGGCAATCATCCCAAAAACAAGGGTGAGTCCCATCATTTCACTGGTCATTCCTACCAAAGCAGGCCCCAATAAAGATCCGCTATAAGCCATAGTCGAAACGCACGATAAAGCTGCTGCTTTGGGCATAACATTTTGACGACCTACACGTGAAAACATTACTGGGACAATATTAGAACAACCTAAGCCCAGTAAGGAATAACCGAACAGCACAACCATCCAATGTGGCGCCATGACTACAGTGAAAAGACCCAGCGATGCGCAAATTGCACTATATACAATGATATTTTTTTCACCCAGTATTTTTTGCAAGTAATGGCCAGCAAAGCGACCAGCAGTCATTGCGATCGCAAAGAATGTATAAGCAAGCCCAGCAAATGCCGGCTTTAAGCCATACTCACTCACTAAATAAATACCACTCCAGTCCATGGCTGAACCTTCTGAGAGAAAAGCAATAAAACAGACCAGACCAATCAGTAGAATCAATGGGCTGGGTAATTTTCCAGGCTTATTCTGTATTTCAGCAGAATTGATTTTTTTATCATTTTCAATTTCAGACAAACTATTCGGAACAGCAATTAAACTGATAATCACCAGTAAAATACAAATAGCCAAAGCACTCAACAGTGGTGATACGCCTATCGCAAGCAATGCTGTAACCGTCATTACTCCCGCCAAACCACCTAAACTGCACATACCATGAAACTGAGACATCATGCTTTTAGCACTATTTTTTTCTACAATGACTGCTTGTAAATTAATCGCAACCCCTAAGCTACCGGCAGCTGTACCAAACAAGAACAAAGCGACTGACATGATCAAGACACTACTGCTCAAAGCAAATGTAGGTAAAACCAGTAATAAGAGTAAAATTGCTACAGATATAACCGCACGACAGCCAACTTTTTGAATCAATAGCCCTGTTGCCGGCATAGCAATCATGGAACCTAATCCTATACTCAGTAACAACATACCGAAGTCAGCATGATTAAGATGAAGTCGTTGCTGCGCATAAGGAATAAGCGGAGCCCAAGCCGCAGTACTCAATCCTAAACTGAAAAAACACAGCAGTGTGGATAGACGCTGAGCATGATGTTGTTTTGCATGGTCTAGATGTGCTGTTTTGGAAGAAAACATGTGTGAGCCACCACGGTAAGAAAGTTTTGGCATCCCATTCCAAAATAATTTCCATAGAAAAACCCCTGTAGACTTATAGGAAACCCAATAACTATACAGAGGCTAAATTTGGCGAAATTATACACAAAAAAATTGTCAATAAATTGCTTTTTTCAGTATTTGAAAAATGTTTTGTAACTGCCTTAATGGCTACAAAAACCACCTGCCTATAAGCTATAGATAAGATCTTAAAATCATGGATGATTTAATCTGAGTGCTTAAAATAGCGCTCACTTTTATGAAAAGACCCGCCATCTCAAATGAGTTGATGGTCAAAAATATTGTTTTTGGACTGAAGTCGTAAACTTGAAAATTCATTCGCTACACGAGCCTTTAAGTGACTACTAGGCGTGCTGAGTGTTCAATAATTTAGACTCTACAAGCCAACCTATCCATTGGATTTTATGGATTGGTTCTCGGAGGCTTTAAATGCCTGTCTGTCTCAAAGTTATAATTTTTGTGCAAAAAACTACTGTATGAAATTTACACAATTAAACAAAAAAATATATATCTTAGGTACATGTTTTTATTATCATTATATATTCTGTAAGAGCTCAATTATTATAAAAATACCTTTCAGGAGCATCTTAATGTCAACTCAATTCGATTTTGTTTCTGTAGTAAAAAAACCAAATATTTATTTTGATGGTTTATCTATTAGCCGTACGATCCAGTTCAAAAATGGAATAAAAAAAACACTAGGCGTCATTTTACCTACAGAACGACCTTTAACCTTTGAAACATCTGTAGCTGAACGTATAGAAATCATTTCAGGTAAGTGTCATGTTCAAATAGCAAATGACCTAGAGGGTGAGATTTATTATGCGGGACAATCATTTTATGTCCCCAAAAATAGTCGTTTCAAGATTATGACAGATGACGTCTTAGACTATATTTGTCACCTAGAAGACTAAATTTTCTCATAAATGATGATGTATCACTGGATGGAGAAACATTGCCGTTGCCCCATTCAGTGATAATTTGTTCTACAAGCGCTTAATAATAAACAGATGCTTTGATAAGCATTTAAGCAGGAATTGCTTCCGCATTTTTTTCCCTTTCCCAAATACGATGATGACGAATTAAATCCTTAAATTTATCCTGTACTGTAGAAAAACTGTCCGTACTCAAAGTCCCCTCATCAGTAACCAGTTGCAGGGCATCAAGCAGTTTTTGCTTATCACCTAAAAATACAATCGGTTTTAAATGCTTATAAGCTTCAAGAATATAATGTTTGGTCACACCATCTTGCTTCACCACTTCATAGTTGTCACCATCTACAACAATCACTGCATCATAAGCGATAGATGGCTCTGCTTTCTGCATACCATTGGAATCCAGTTTGGCTTGTTTGCTATTTAAAACGGCTGCTGGCGTAGGCGTAAGTATATGAGCAACCGCATTTTCAGTTTTAGCCCACTGCTGAATGGCTTCAATATTCTCTTGGTTCACCTTGTCATGAACCAGTACAGCAATTTTTCTGGCTTTTATATCTTCAGGAATAAAAGCCTGCATGGTAAATTTTGCTGATTTTTCTACTGTGGATGACTTCATATTTTGTGCTGACTCAGCAACTTCAATTCCCAGGTTTTTACCCACTTGTTGAGCTAAATCCAAATCAATATTTGCCAGTACTTTTTGCACTTCCCTTTCTCGGATATGTTTGCGTTGCACTTTACTTAACTCAAAAGTATAGGCATCGACCACATGCTTTTGTTCGTGAGGCGCCAAGCTCTTATAGTACATACGTGCATGAGAAAAATGATCAGAAAAAGACTCGCTGCGTGCACGAATTTTCTTACCATCAATGCGTTCTTGATAGCTTTCAAAACCACCATTTTCTGCAGCAGGTGCTGTTTCTACCGGCCAGTTATTGTCAATCGAATTCGGTTGATAAGATGCCTGACCTTTATGAATCGTAGTTTGATGCATCGCATCTCGCTGGTTATTATGAAATGGACAAACGGGCTTATTAATCGGCAGTTGGTGGAAATTAGGTCCACCCAGACGGCTCAATTGCGTATCTGTATAGGAAAATAAGCGGGCTTGCAAAAGTGGATCATTGCTAAAATCAATTCCCGGTACAATATGTCCAGGACAAAATGCGACTTGTTCAATTTCAGCAAAGAAATTATCAACATTGCGATTCAGTACAAATTTTCCTATGGGTGTAACAGGAACCAGTTCTTCAGGAATAATTTTGGTTGGATCAAGCAAGTCAAAATCAAACTTCATTTCATCTTGTTCTTGTACAATTTGGATGCCCAGTTCCCATTCAGGATAGAAGCCATTTTCAATTGCTTCATATAAATCCCGTCGATGAAAGTCTGGATCCTTCCCTGCCAATTTTTGCGCTTCATCCCACACCAACTGGCTCAAGCCTTGTTTTGGTGTCCAATGATATTTCACGAATATGGCTTTACCTTCGGCATTAATCAACCGGAAGGTATGGACACCAAAACCCTGAATTGAACGTAGATTGCGAGGAATCGCCCGATCAGACATGGCCCACATCACCGCATGAGCCGATTCAGGAACCAATGAAACGAAATCCCAGAATGTATCATGGGCAGAACCGCCCGTAGGTACTTCTGTATGCGGTTCTGGTTTTACTGCATGGACAAAGTCAGGAAATTTAATCCCATCCTGGATAAAAAAGACCGGTGCATTATTACCGACCAGGTCGTAATTTCCTTCCTGCGTATAGAACTTGATGGCAAAACCACGAATATCACGTACGGTATCTGCTGAACCACGTGGTCCTTGAACTGTCGAAAAGCGTACAAAAATTGGCGTTTGAATATCGGGATCAGTCAAAAAACTGGCTTTGGTATATTGTTCATTTCCTGCATAAGCTTGAAAATAACCGTGCGCACCTACACCACGCGCATGCACAATTCGCTCAGGTATACGTTCGTGATCAAAATGCGTGATTTTTTCCCTGAGTATGAAATCTTCTAATAAGGTTGAACCTCGCACTCCAGCCCTTAAGCTGTTTTGATTATCGGCAATTTTTACGCCTTGATTGGTTGTCAGTGCTTGATCCGTGGCATCACTACGGAAGGCATCTAACTGTTGTGTTTTTGCGCTTTGATTTTGTTTATCTAAAGTATCCGTGCCTGCCACTTCACTTTTGTTCGATTTATTGTCCATTTTTTTACCTATATAATTGATCAAAATAATCATTTGAGGGGGATATCGTTTAAATCATCAATAACTGTCAAAACCTTTTATCGATATTCAGCTAATGGAGTGATGAATTTTTATCGCTCAAAAATGGAAAAAGAAAATTGACAAAACGTTGAGTACACCAAAGTCCAATTTCACTGTGGTGGGAATGAGGTGCTAAATAAGGAAGCAATTTATTCATCTTCATCGCGAGATTGCCTGTTGCTGAAATCTGATGTTGAATCGCCTCCAACTCTCCGTCAGACAAATAACTAAATATAAAATCATTTTTATCAGCAGGATGGATTTTCTGCGTATTTAAATTAAAGTTTTTAGAATGATCTCCTGCAATCCAATCATAAATAATCTGCTTTTCTGTCGAATTAAAGACACCATACATTTTTCCCTCTTCATGACTAATCAACTGCCAGAAGCGACTTTCTTCAGGGTCTTGATCCATCTTGATCCATTGTTTCTCAATCAAGACTTCTACAAATTCTTCGACTAAATTAGGAGTCGAAAGCCACTCATTTATGGATTTAGAATTCAATTTACATTTATCGCTATGAATCACATTCCCCACTAAAGCTTTACGTTTAAGAATTTTAAGTACCAAAGCTTCTAAATTGAGGTTTTTAATAATCTGTAATGAACTCAATCCTTTATTATTTAAAGCAAAACCCGCCTTTACTTTATCCATAAAGGAATTTTTATCCTTGAATTTACTATAAATTTTCTCAAGTGCTTTAATAGATAAATTTGCATGACCATTATCCATATTGTCTATGGTGATATGCAGATTAAAATATTGGGAATTTATGCCTAATTCTTTAAGCTCATAATTGGTAATCAGAAGATGTAATGGAAGTTGCTCATATCCCAAATTAAAACCAATAATTTCTGGAATAAATTCTGGTGGAGCGTATGCAAGTGCTAATTGAATTGCAGGATGATGATAATATTCATCTTCTAGTTCTAATACGAAATGTTCTAAACCTAAATTAAAAAGTAAATCATCAAATAAACAAACATGATTCGACTTAGCCCGTCCTAATCCTAATTCTTCAATATAAATCTGGATTAAGTCTCTGAAAACCGGGTCATTCCAGTAATGAACTATGCTATATAACCATGAACCGTCTACTCGCTTTACCGGAGCAACTTTGATTAAAAATTCAAATGCTTGCCCTACATTTTTAAAATATTCACGCTCTGCCCCGCTATTTCTTCTTTCTTTGTATAATTGATATTCATGACATTGAATTTTATTGTTATTCACAATCCATTGATGAATTTCACCTAAACTGGAAGGAAAATTGAAATGACTCGAATTGAGGGTGTGAATTTCTTTTTTTAAAAAAATAGATGCTTTTCGTTCCTTATCGGGTGTAGAAATATTTGAATCTAGAAAAAAACTCACTAAATCGCAATAACTTTGATGGTTGTTATCAAGTAAATCTAGCAATTTTTCTTTTACTGCTACTGGCATTTTTATTCTCCACGCGGTAAGTCTGCTATAAACCTAATTTACCAATATGACACGGTGAAAGATTCAAATTGTTATTATTCGTTTAAGTTATGTTTAATTAATTTTTATCTATTTATAAAATTCAATCACTTAACACATATAAATCCAAAAATTTTAATAAAACACAGCTAAAAAAAATATTGTGAATATCTAAATCCCTCCTTAAAATAATAGGATTAAGTCCGAATAAAGTTATAGATATGTCTATTACTAAATGCTGTAAATTAATAGCCAAAAATAAACTTAATATTACTTTTATTGAAAGTGCTTCTGCAGGTTACTTGGCTTACCGCTTTTCCTTTGGTCCATTTTCGGGTGAAATTTTAAATGGTGGACTGGTTTGTTATGATTTAAAAATAAAAGAAAATGTTTTAAAAATCCCATCGAGAATGATTAAGAAGTACACACCTGAATCTTCTAAAATTACAGAAGAACTAGTTAAAAAATCAAAAAAAATATTTAAATCAGATATCTATGTTGGATGTACTGGGCTGCTCAAACAGGGTGGTTCAGAAACTAAGGATAAGCCAGTCGGAACTTTTTTCTATTCCGTTTTATATAATAATAAAATATATAGTTATCGTTGCTTTTGCAAAGGAGAAAAGGAAGAAAAATTAAAAAAACTGATTAATTATATCTCCAAGAGTTTAATTAAAATCATTCAAAATAATTAATTTTTTAGTGTTTTTAAATTTTAATTTTAATTAGCTATTACTTTTCTTTTTAATTTATTAATACATTTCCACTATATACCTTGTTTTAAAATAACATTAATTAGATATTACACAATGTGTAACATCTATTGGGTTTTTTAATCTAAAATTCATGCTAATAATTATCTCTGGTTTATACGGATTTTATAAAATCACGAATATATTATATTGAGGTGTAGAAATGAGTAATGTAAATAATCAGCAAGATCAAAATAATAGTAGCCGCAATAATCCAAATCGACCACAACAGCAAAATGAAAATCAAGGTCAGCAGCAGCAACAAAATGATTCGCAGCGTCAACCCAACCAGCAAAACCCGCAAGATCAGCAAGATCAGCAAAAGCAACAGCAACAGCAACAGCAACAGCAACAGCAACAAAATCCTAATCAACCTTTAAAACATGTAAATGATGATCAGCAGCAATAAATATTGTATTAACGGTTAGGTTTCAAATTTTCAGCTGTGGAAAGTATTCAATAATACTCTCCCATGCGGGTTCAAAAAATCAGGAGTTAAATAATGGCGACCAATTTAGAAAATAAAAACCGTACTCAAAATAGTGAATCTGATCAATATTGGCGCGAAAACTAAATCAATCGCCCTTATTACACTGATTTACAGCGTGATATTAGTCGGTGAACCCGATACAAAATACATGTGGATTCTTTCTCGTTCACAGCAGCCTCAACCAGAAGTCGTACAGGAATATTTGGATTATGCTGAATCTATTGGATATGACTTGAGTGATGTGATCAAAACAAAATAGATTCAAAAGTAATTTTCATAATGAATCATTTGAAGCATGGACTTGATGTTCATGCTTTTTTTATGCCTCAATATTGCATAGAATCATAATCAATATACCTTCTCGAGACATTATACATCCATGCAATTCATTTGGTTTCGACAGGATTTACGCATTCAAGACCATGCTGCTCTTTGGCATGCCACACAAGCGGGCCCCTGCATTGCATTGGTCGTCATTTCACCTGAACAATGGGCTTTACACAATGATGCTGCTGTTAAAATAGATTTTTATTTAAGACAGCTTCAGGCGCTTAAAACACAGCTAAAAACGCTGAATATTCCCTTAATGATTCGGCATATTCCTTTTTGGAAAGATGTTCCACAAGGCGTTTTGCAGCTTGCACAGCAACTCAATATCAATAGCATACATGCCAATATTGAACTGGGTGTAAATGAGTTAAAGCGCGATGCCCAGCTTCAAAAGCTCCTAGATAAATATAATAAATCACTTGAGCTGTATCATGACCGTACTTTATTTCCTGTGGGCAGCATTCGCAACAAGAGTCATCAACCTTATCAGGTTTTCAGCGCATTCAAGAAAAATTGCTATGAACGACTCAGTGTGAGTTTACCGCAGTGTTATCCTCCAATTGAAGTACAGGCTAATCTTCAATTTGAATCACTCGAGGATGAGCCGGTTTGCACTTTTGCAGCATTATATCCAGATCATCCTTCGATAAAATTACAGGATCATTGGCCCGTCAGTGAAGAATATGCCTTAACTTTGTTGGATGATTTTATCAATGATAAAGTGATTCACTATGAGAAAGAGAGAGACTTTCCTCATCTGGATTCAACCAGCCAATTATCTCCCTATTTAAATTTAGGCATGATTTCTATCCGTCAATGTATTCAGGCCTTATTTCATCGACAGCATGGACATTTCCATATAGAACATTTAGGTCAGCAAACCTGGCTTGATGAATTATTATGGCGCGAGTTTTATCAACATATCTTATTTGATTTTCCGCAAGTGTCTAAACATCAGCCCTTTAAGGCAGATACACAAAAAATCCAATGGCGTGATGCACCTGAAGACTTGGCTGCCTGGCAGCAAGGGCAAACCGGTATTCCGATTGTAGATGCAGGAATGCGTCAATTATTGGCAACGGGCTGGATGCATAATCGTGTTCGCATGATCACAGCCATGTTTCTGACCAAAAACCTGCTGATTGACTGGCGATTGGGTGAACAATGGTTTATGCAACATTTAATTGATGGTGATTTGGCAGCAAATAATGGCGGATGGCAATGGTGTGCCTCTACCGGCACGGATTCAGTGCCCTATTTCCGTATATTTAACCCCATCAGCCAGTCGCAAAAGTTTGATGCAAATGGTGACTATATTCGCCAATGGGTTCCTGAACTGACTCATTTAGATGCCAAAACCATCCATGAGCCTTATGCCAAAAATTCTAATTTGGCTTTAAATTATCCCAAACCGATTGCGGATTTGAAACAAACGCGAATTCGGGCAATAGAGGCTTTTAAAAATATTTAAATCAATCAGCATTAGCTATTTAAGCTGAAATAGCAGAATCAATACACAATAAAAAATCCCAACATGACTGTTGGGATTTTTTATCTCTTTGCGCTGCCTTACTTCCCTGATCTTAAAACTTATAATTTTTGTTTTTTGTTCCGGAACATCCTGTTCCTGATGTCTTAATCATAAATAATAGTCTATTTGCAAAATATAAGAGATAGACTTGAATTTCTGTAAGTTAAAACTGACAAAAAATAATTAAATTTTTTCATACAAATTGGAGATTTTTTTTTGGCTTTAGGAGAAGGCTAAATCGCCACCAAATCTTTAATTCCTTTCTCAGGCATTTCACTTCCCTCACCATGAGCAATCACTTGCCCACGTGCCATGACCGTATAGCCATCTGCGAGTTCTTCAGCGAAGTCATAGAATTGTTCCACTAAAACAATGGCCATTTCCCCACCATCCGCAAGTTTACGAATCACCTTGCCAATATCTTTAATAATCGATGGCTGAATGCCTTCAGTCGGTTCATCTAAAATCAATACACGCGGTTCAGAAGCGAGCGCACGTGCAATCGCAAGCTGCTGTTGTTGACCACCTGATAAATCTCCACCACGGCGATGTTTCATTTCATCCAATATCGGGAAAATTTCATAAAGATGCTCAGGCACTTTCTTGGTTTTAGCGCCTGAAAATTTGGCCATCCCAATCAGGATATTTTCTTCCACAGTCAAGGTCGAAAAAATATCCCGTCCTTGTGGAACATATGCCAAGCCAGCACGAACACGTTGTTCAGGACTCAGTTTGGAAATGTCTTTTCCATCTAGCAGGATCTGTCCCGATTTGATTGGCAAGATGCCCATCAAACATTTCAATAAAGTGGTTTTTCCTACTCCATTGCGTCCAAGGACAACCGAACATTCACCTATAGGGGCTTGCAAGGATACGTCACGTAAAATATGACTGCCGCCATAAAACTGATTGACGTCTTTGACTTCTAACATGGTCTACTCCTTAACGTCCTAAATATTTTTCAATCACATCTTCATTGGCTTGAACTTCTGCCAATGTACCTTCCGCTAAAATTGCCCCTTGAGCCAATACCGTCACTTTTTCGCTGATGCTATTAATGAAACTCATGTCATGCTCCACTACAATCAAGGTATGGTTTTTTTTGAGTTCCAGACAAAGTTCAGCCGTTCGTTCCGTTTCAGCATCGGTCATTCCTGCCACGGGTTCATCTAGCAAAATCAGTTTTGGACGTTGCATCAATAACATGCCAATTTCCAACCATTGCTTTTGACCATGAGACAATAAGCCGGCAGGTTTGTTAATGAATTCTTTTAAACGAATTTGCTCGAGTGACTGTTCCAAAGCAAGTTGAGCATCTGGCTCTAGCCTGCTGAAAAAACTTTTCTTTACCTGTTTATTTTTAGGTGCAGCAAGCAACAGGTTTTCCATCACGGTGAAATTTTCAAACACGGTGGGTTTTTGAAATTTACGTCCAATCCCTGCTTCAGCAATTTCTTCGGTACTCATTTTCGCGAGGTCATAGTTTTGACCGAAAAATGCTGTGCCTTCCGTTGGGCGCGTCTTCCCGGTAATCACATCCATGAGTGTGGTTTTACCTGCCCCATTTGGACCGATGATGCAACGTAACTCACCTTCCTTGATGTAAAGCGACAAATCGTTTAAGGCACGAAATGCATCGAACCAAACACTGACTTTTTCTAAATATAAAGCGATGCCATGGCTAAAGTCAGGTCCTGCTTCTTTTAAACGTCCATAGCCTTCGCCCAGTTGACCACCATGTTGTTGTGCGTTTAATCCTAAATCTGACATTTAGTTTTTCTCCTTTTTAAAGCGGTCGAACATGCCAATCACCCCTTTTGGGAGGAAAATCGTCACCACAATGAAGAGTGCTCCTAAAATGAGCAACCACGCTTCTGGATAAGCCACAGTGAAATAGGTCTTCACGCCATTAATCAAACCTGCCCCTAGAATAGGTCCAATTAAAGTTCCCCGGCCACCTGCCGCAACCCACACAGCCATTTCAATGGAATTCACCGGATTCATTTCACTGGGGTTGATAATCCCCGCCTGTGGGACATAAAGCGCTCCTGCAATGCCCGCAATGACTGCAGAAAGTACCCATGCAGACAGCTTGTACCAAAGTGTCCGATAACCTAAATATTGCAGACGATTTTCACTATCTCGAATTGCCCCCAATACACGTCCATAAGGTTTATTCATTAAATGACGTAAGCCGATAAAACACAGTAACAATACTAAAGCGGTAATAAAGCATAAGCTTGCACGCATTGAGGTAGAGGTAATATCCATACCTAAAATGGTTTTAAAACCGGTAAAACCATTGTTCCCGCCAAAGCCTGTTTCATTGCGGAAGAACAACAATGCAGCTGCGAAAGTCATGGCCTGGGTGATGATGGAGAAATACACGCCTTTGATTTTTGAACGGAAAGCGAAATATCCGAAGATAAAAGCGATAAGTCCCGGAACTAAAATCACCAAGCTGAGTGACCATAAAATATGGTCTGTTCCCACCCAATACCACGGTAGTTCCGTCCAGCTTAAGAAGCGCATAAAGTCAGGTAAACCGTCCCCTGCGGATTCACGCATCAGGTACATGCCAAAGGCATAACCGCCGAGGGCAAAGTACAAACCATGCCCAAGACTTAAAATGCCGGCATACCCCCACACCAAATCAAGCGCTAAAGCCACCAAGGCCAAACACATGATTTTGCCGATCAAGGTCACCCAATAAGCAGAAAGATGCAGACTTGAATCGCTTGGCAGTAAATGAAACCAGGGTAAAATCAGCATGATGGCAAAACACACAGCAATGGCCACTGCGCTATAAGGTTTATCGGATAGGAATGATGTGATTTTCATAGTGCTTACTCCACAAATCGACCTTTAATGGCGAATAAACCTTGTGGGCGTTTTTGAATAAACAAAATCACAAGAACCAATAAAATAATTTTTGCAAGCACAGCTCCCATTCCAATCTCAAGGACTGTACCGCTGATCCCTAAACCGAGTGCTGCAAGAACTGCACCCCAGACTTGTCCTACACCACCGACGACAACAACAAGAAAAGCATCAATAATGTAGTTTTGACCCAAGTCAGGGCCAACATTACCGACTTGTGCCAAAGCACAACCCGCCAGGCCGGCTAAACCTGAACCCAAACCAAAAGCCAGCATGTCGATACGGCTTGAACGAATCCCTACAGCACGTGCCATTTGACGGTTTTGCGTTACGGCACGAACGAATAGACCAAAACGTGTTTTATTCAGTAGATAAACCAAGAGCAGAAAAACTGCCACAGTAAAGACAATAATGGCGATGCGGTTATAAGGCAGCATCAGGCTTGGAGTGATTGAAATGCCCCCTGAAAGCCATGAAATATTGGAGACTTCGACGTTTTGTGCACCAAAAATCATACGTACCAATTGCATAAGAATCAGACTGACTCCAAAAGTTGCCAATAAAGTTTCAAGTTGACGACCATACAAGGGACGAATCACGGTCCTTTCAATCAACATGCCAATCAATGCACTGACCACAAATGCTGCAGGAATTGCAGCAATTAAGTACCAGTCGATATATCCTGAAAAATGGGTCTTGAACAGGCTTTGCACCACATAGGTGGTATATGCGCCAATCATGATCAGTTCGCCATGCGCCATATTGATGACACCGAGCAAACCGTATGTAATGGCCAAACCTAAGGCAGCCAACAATAAAATACTGGCTGTACTCAAACCTGAAAAGACATGTCCTGTCCATTCACTGGCTTGAAGTCGGGTTTTTATACTGCTTTTAGCATCCCTTAATGCAGCTTTTAATTCTGGATTTAAATTTGGTTGTTGCAGTTCTTGTTCAACCAAAGCCAGTACATCGGGATGATTCGATTGTTTTAATACTTTTGCCGCTTGGATCTGGACCAATACATCTGTACTGCTATAGTCCAAACGTGCTTTGAGTTGTTCTAATCGGGCTTTAACCTTGTTATTCGTTTCATTTAAATACAGCGCATTCACCATTGCTGTATCCAATTCGGATAAATTATTTTCCAAAATTTCAATAGCTTCTAAACGCTGAGAAGCATCTTCAGACTGTAATCTTACTTTGGCTTGTCCAAAGCTCAAGGCCTTACGCAAGGTGTTCACCAAGGTGACTTGAGATAAATCTGATGGCCAAGTTTCTATGACTTGCTCATTTGGATAGCTGAATAATTTTTCATCATTTTTTAAAATATAGGTTTGTCCAGAACCATCTGTATACAGTTCATTTTTATTCACATAGGCAACCAAACGATCGAGCTCTTCAATGCTGGCTGGCCATTGGTTTAACATATTGCGACGTTCAGAAAATCCCGCATGGACAAATTGTTGAATCGTATCACCCGATGAGGCAACTGCCTTATGCGTGTTTTCAGCCTGAGTAATGACTTGAGAATTTTCTGCTGAAGAAGAATTTGGCGTCTCTGCATTCAAATTTTGCAGGAAAAAAAATTGAGTAATAATGAATAGAATAGTGGGGTAATTTATTCGATAAATCATGCTAAGCCTCCCTATTAAGTGTTAATCCCATGAGGGAAAAATAAATCAAAAAAGCCTGCTGCACATGCAACAGGCTTAGGGAAAACTTATTTAGGAATATACGGGCTCCATGGCTCCGCTTTTATAGCATTCGGTGTTTTGTAAACGATATCAAACTGACCATCTCCACGAATCTCACCAATCATGACCGGCTTATGTAAATGGTGATTGGTTTCATCCATTTTCAAGGTATAACCCGATGGAGCCGCAAAAGTTTGCCCTGCCATTGCTTCACGCACTTTATCTACATCTGTAGTACCCGCTTTTTCTACCGCTTGCTTCCACATGTTAATACCGACATAGGTCGCTTCCATTGGATCATTGGTTACAACCTTCGCTGCATTCGGTAGCTTGTACTCCACTGCAAATTGTTTGTATTTATCAATAAATTTAGTATTAACCGGATTTTTCACGGTCATGAAATAGTTCCATGCCGCCAAGTGTCCTACTAGTGGTTTGGTATCAATGCCGCGGAGTTCTTCCTCACCCACTGAAAATGCCATAACAGGAATATCCGAAGCTTTTATACCTTGGTTACCCAATTCACGGTAAAAGGGTACATTTGAATCGCCATTGATTGTGGAGATTACCGCAGTCTTTTTACCTGCAGCAAATTTCTTAACATTCCCCACAATGGTTTGATAGTTGCTGTGACCGAAGGGTGTATACTCTTCCATAATATCGGCTTCAGCAATACCTTTGGATTTTAAGAATGCACGCAAGATTTTGTTAGTGGTTCGTGGGTAAACATAGTCTGTACCTAACAATACAAAACGCTTAGCGTTACCACCCTCTTCACTCATAAGATATTCAACAGCAGGAATTGCTTGTTGATTTGGTGCAGCACCGGTGTAGAAAATATTTTTTGATTGTTCTTGTCCTTCATATTGAACTGGATAGAACATTAAGCCGTTTAATTCTTCAACCACGGGTAATACTGATTTACGCGATACTGAAGTCCAGGCACCAAAAATCACTGCTACTTTATCTTGAGTGATTAACTGACGTGCACGTTCTGCAAACAAAGGCCAATCGGAAGCCGGGTCAACCACAACAGCTTCCAATTTTTTACCTAATACCCCCCCATTTGCATTAATTTCATTGATCGCCATTAATGCGGTATTTTTTAACGATGTTTCAGAAATTGCCATCGTGCCTGAAAGGGAATGTAAAATACCGACTTTGATCGTATCGCCACTTGTCGCAGCTGCTTTTGCTTCAGGCTGAGTTGCTTCTTTTTTTTCAGCAGATTTTGAGCATCCTGCAAGTGAAATGCTTGCCAGTAATGCAGCAGTAAGTAAACTTTTAGAAATCAATTTTTGTTGCATCATCATTTATTCTCCGACCCTTTTTAAGGCATTTTCTTGTAAAGTCAGAATGTGTTATTCAAATAATGTGCCAATTGTGACTACCTATACTTAAATTAATGATTATTATAAATATTAATGATTAAATGGTCGGCGCTTTCTATTCTATGAGCACTAAAATGGAACGAGTGCTACACCATAGAAATGGAATAAATATAAATAATTGACCGATGAGGATGCAGAATTGAAAGTATCCAGGTTGAGTTCATTTTTTAAGTAGATAAGAAAAATATTTAAAAAAATAAAGCCTTATAGTCTCTCCCAAAACTATAAGGCTTAGATCTGTTGCTTCCTCTTCATAACTTACCTTATTATAAGTTAAGTTATGTGTTTATAATTATTATTATGCGATTTCCATCTATACATGATGGAATTTATTAAATGAATAATTACATATATTTAAGCTAAATTATAGTGACAATTACTTGTTTTCTTGTAAGCATTTACCTACAAAAATAAAGCGCAATCAATTTTGTAGCGCTATTTTCAATCATCTATTTGCAATATACATCCAATGATTTGTACGAAACGAAAAATCGAAGTAAAACTCCCATCCTCTACTCGTTTTTAGGATTGAGTCCTGTTTTTTCATGCTGACTTGAAATATATGAACTGAGCCACATTATAATGAATAAGGCTTTTATTAATTAAAAGTGAGTAGAAACCATGACACCTGAACAACGCTTGCAAGCAATATTTGCCAAATCAATACAACATGATGGTGAGCAATCTTATCGATCTAAATTGGACAATAAGCTGGTCGCAAAAAGTCATGAACTTAAAGAATTGGCGCATAAAATTGAAGAAAAAGTCACGAATTTAATATTTATTGAGATGGATAAATTCTTGGAATCTCAAGGATGGATTTCAGAAATCCAAGATGCAAAGAATAAAAGATATACGCAAGCTTTTAAAAACATTTATATAAGTGCTATAAAACCAGCAAGTGGAAAATTTGAATTTATTATTAAGCATGACCTATTTGAGAGCATAAATCATCGTATAGAAGTATCTTTTAAAGATAGTACAACTATAAGTCATTTTAAAACAGCTACTCAAAGTCTAAATATTAAAAAAGATATGTCTATAGAGGTACTTGAGGATTGGGTGAAAGGCTTACAATCCACTCATCAAAAACTAAAAACAGAAAGTGAAAAATTAAAACTTGAAGATTTGACCTTCGAGGTAATAAAAGTGGGTCAAAGTCACCGAAAAAAACTTCCTAACTTTATTGAAGCATTTTTATCAATTTTGGAAAATCAATAAGCCCTTTTATTAAGTAAGCTTCCTGTTGTTATTTGTACTGATTAAGGGTGATATTGCTAAAATAAATCAAATCATTAGCGATGTAATTGTTTATATACCCATGCCAGAAACTCGTTTTTATGCCTTATCGGAGGTGCTAAATTAATATTGATTATTTGCCGACTCCCAAATTTACCGATAATTTTAGAAGGTGAATCAAGCCTGACTCCTGTTTTTTGATCCTGCTGTATTTCTGAAAAAAATTCTAATAATAGATCGAGCTCCGCCTTAGTTTTGAAATTTGGTTGCTCTGCCATAAAGTTATAAACCTGCTGTAACATCTGAAAATTAACGGCACTTTTCATTTTTCATTGCTCCAGCAAGCATATTCATTCCATAATATATACCCGAAGAATTTTAAAAATATTCACTGCATTTGTTAGCTGATTGTTCACATTTAGTTATAAAAAAAACCCACCTTGCAATGAGTTTTTAATTTCTTGTTTATACGTCAATCACTGTTATAAAAATCAACCACAACTTGCATGAGTGATTTTTTTAGAAACTGGATCAATCGTAACTGTAATATGAAGAAAATATTTGATGATATGAGCCAGATTTTAATTAAATATAAGACAGCGAATATAGGATTCAATGCCAGGACTCTATTTACTGCTCACTTTATTTTGGCAAAGACTACAAACATAAATATATAAAAAATCCATAATAACGACTATTTTTTTTATAATAATTCTAATTGAATATATGTTCTTCTTTTCCGAGTAGAAGTCTAGGCATGTGTAATACAAAACTTCTATTCATTTTAAAGAACAAACTTACTCAAATCAGTTGAGGTCTAATGATGATAAAAACAACTCTAAGCGTATTGGGACTATCTCTAGTGTCTAGCCTTGCTTTAGCTTCTGATCCATTACATGGCAATAAATGGAAAACCATCGATGATGAAACCAAAAAGCCATTATCGATTGTTCAATTTTCTGAAACCTCGAACGGTGTCCTTTCTGCAAAAATTCTAGATGTACTGGACGGTACTGAAGGTAAAAAATGCACGAAATGTGTAGGTAAATTCCATAATAAACCAATTGAAGGTTTGCAGATTGTTTCAGGTCTGAAAAAGACTGCAAAGAATGTTTATGATGGCGGAAAAATTACCGATCCTAAAAATGGTAAAACCTATAGTTTTAGTGTCAAATTATCCAATGATGGTAAAACCTTAGCGGGTCGTGGCTATATTGGTATTTCGGTTTTAGGACGTAGCCAAACCTGGATTCGTATGAACTAATCCTGATTGATGTATCAAAAAAAAAGCGACTGATTAAAGTCGCTTTTTTATGGGAGGATTACCATGTCTGCTCCTCCCGTTATTTAATAATATCGGGAGGTATGCAGATGATGCTAGCCCATATTGAATCAATATTAAGCAATATCTTCCAGTAAATTTAGTTCCTGACGCATCAATTCCTGTAATTTGAATTTTTGTGCCTTGCCTGAAGCAGTCATTGGAAATTCAGTAAAGAAGCGGACATATCGCGGTACTTTATTGTGAGAAATATGCTCTGCACAATACCTACGAATCGCTTCTTCATTTACCTGATGATGCTCGTGCAGAATAATACAAGCGCAGAGTTCCTCACCATATCTGGCATCCGGTAAACCAATGACCTGTACATCAGAAACGTCTGGATGGGTATACAGAAAATCTTCAATTTCTTTCGGGAACAGGTTTTCACCGCCACGAATGACCATATCCTTAATCCGGCCTTTGATTTTAACAAAGCCTTCTTCGTCCATTTCTGCAATATCACCAGTATGCATCCACTTGGCAACATCAATCACTTCTTGAGTCTTGTCCGTATCTTCCCAATAACCGAGCATGACTGAATAGCCGCGTACACAGAGTTCACCGAGGTTTCCACGTGGGACAACTTTGCCATTTTCATCGACAATTTTGATTTCAAGGTGTGGATGAACCCGGCCAACCGTACCGACACGACGTTCCACAGAATCTGCTGTTGAACTTTGCGCACTCACAGGCGCTGTTTCAGTCATACCATAACAGATGGTGATTTCTGTCATGTGCATGCGTTCAATCACGCGCTGCATAATTTCACGCGGACACGGGCTGCCCGCCATGATGCCGGTACGTAAGCTTGAAAGATCGAATTCATCAAACTGTTCATGTTCCAATAGGGCAATAAACATGGTCGGAACACCATACGCTGCGGTACATTTCTCTTGCTGGATGGTTTTTAAAGTGTCGAGTGGATTAAACACAGCCGATGGATACACCATGGTTGAACCATGCGTAATGCAGGCCAAGTTCCCCATCACCATACCAAAACAATGGAATAAAGGCACCGAAATACAAACCCTGTCTTGGGGTGTTAAATGAATCGCTTCACCGACAAAATAGCCATTATTCAAAATATTATTGTGCGTCAGCATGGTTCCTTTCGGATTACCCGTGGTGCCGGAAGTAAATTGAATGTTAATGGTTTCATCAAACTGCAAATCAGCGGCAATGGCATGTAACTGATCTAACTGTGCAGCCGTCGGTTCTGGCAACAAGTCAGCAAAACGGTGAATACCGGTATGCTGCTCATGGTCAATTTTAATAATGTGCTTTAAATGCGGAAGTCTTTTGGAAGAAAGCAGTTTATCTATTGATTGGGTAATTTCAGGGGCAATCTTCGTCAAGATGTCCTGATAATTACTGCTCTTAAATTGAGGTGCAATCACCAATGCCTTGCAGGATACTTTATTCAGCACATATTCAAGTTCACTGCTTTTATACGCTGGATTCAAATTGACTAAAATCATACCGGCTTTAAAGGCTGCAAATTGTGTAATGGTCCATTCCACACAATTAGGCGACCAAATCGCGATTCGATCGCCCTTTTCCAAGCCTAACTGAAGCAGGCTGCAAGCAAATGCATTGACTTGATCCTGTAGCTGTTTATAGCTTAAGCGTACATTTTGATGCACGCTGACCACAGCATCTTGTTCAGCATATTGCTGACAGGCCTGATCAAACTTTTCACCAATGGTCATCCCAAGTAAAGGCTGACTGCTTGTTCCATAGGCATAACTTAACCGTACTTGTGTCATTGAATCACTCTCCTTGATTCTTTGTAATTATGATTCTTTCACTTTAATTGTTTTGACTCAGACGACTTTCCCAAACAGCCTTATTTTTTGTGTTTAACCGATCAATGTCCCTCCTTTTAAGCAAACTCCACTTACACAAAAATCGGCAATCTGTTTGACAAAATAGTCTTTATAGGCCTGATCAAACCTCACATTTTTGGAAGGATTTAACGGTTCAATCACCACAAAAGTCATGGCACCCACCACACACAGGGCTGCGGTATTTAAATCCTCAAATCCAAACTCACCATTGATTTTACCTTCGGCAAGTATTTCATTAATGCTTTGTTTAATCAGTTGCTTACTACGAAAACGCTCATGTTCTATCGAAGGATCGACAGGTTCAAACATCAGCGAATACGCAAGCTGGGGACTGTTCAATGCACGTTTAACGAAAGTTGATACGGCCTTATGTAATTTTTCAGCGACTGGCAGATCACTTGCAGCAATGTTATTCAAAATTTGAATTTCATGCTGAATGGCATCCGACAATACTTCAATTAACACTTGGCTTTTATTATCGAAATAACGATAAACCAGACCACTGGAAACGCCAGCACGCTCAGCAATCGCCTGAATTTGCGCATCTTTAAATCCCCCTTGAGCAATCAGTTCACGAGCAGACTGCAAAATCGTTTGACGATTTTGTTCCATTCGTTCCTGCATCAATGATGATCTTTTATAACTCATAATCGTATTCTCAACCAGATAAAATGAATTGTAAATCATTTTGTGAATTTATATTCACTTTTTTGAAAAATAGTTGTATTGTAAAAATCAAGCACAACAAAAATGCTTTTTGGAACAACAAATATAACCATCAGGATGAATGAAGAAATGAATCTACAAAGCTTAAATTTCGGTTTGGATGAAACGCTAGTTGCCTTACAAGATTCAATCGCAGCATTCTGTGCAAAGGAGATTGCACCGATTGCTCAGCAAGTTGACCAAGACAATGAATTCCCTGCTCACCTTTGGAAAAAATTTGGTGATATGGGACTGCTTGGCCTGACTGTAAGTGAAGAATACGGTGGTACTAACCTGGGTTATTTGGCCCATATTATTGCCATGCAAGAAATTTCCCGCGCATCAGCATCGATTGGCTTGTCCTACGGGGCACATTCTAACTTATGCGTAAACCAAATTAAGCGAAATGGTAGCGAAGAACAAAAACAAAAGTACTTGCCTAAACTGGTTTCCGGTGATTTTGTCGGTGCTCTGGCGATGTCGGAGCCAAATGCCGGTTCAGATGTCGTTAGCATGAAGTTAAAAGCTGAAGATAAAGGGGATCATTACCTGTTGAATGGTTCAAAAATGTGGATCACCAATGGTGGTGATGCTGACGTATTGGTGGTGTATGCTAAAACTGATCTTCAAGCCGGTTCTAAAGGCATGACAGCTTTTCTGGTTGAAAAAGGCATGCCAGGTTTTAGTCATGGAACTCATTTAGATAAATTAGGCATGCGTGGTTCAAACACCTACCCGCTTTTCTTCGACAATGTAGAAGTGCCGAAAGAAAACGTGCTGGGTGGCGTGGGTAACGGCACCAAGGTGTTAATGAGCGGTTTGGACTATGAACGTGCAGTTTTAAGTGCAGGTCCACTGGGTATTATGGATGCCTGTTTAGACACGGTGATTCCTTATATTCATGACCGTAAACAGTTTGGTCAGGCGCTGGGTGAATTCCAGTTGATGCAAGGCAAAATTGCCGATATGTATTCGACTTGGCTGGCATGTAAAGCGCTGGTTTATGCCGTGGGCGCTGAATGTGACAAGGCAGAACATAGCCGTAGCTTACGTAAAGATGCAGCAAGTGCGATTTTATATGCTGCTGAAAAAGCCACCTGGATGGCAGGTGAAACCATTCAGACTTTAGGTGGTAATGGTTATATCAATGAATTTGCAGCGGGTCGTTTATGGCGTGATGCCAAACTTTATGAAATTGGTGCGGGAACTTCTGAAATCCGTCGCATGCTGATTGGTCGCGAACTGTTTAATGAAACAGCTTAAATCACGATTCATAAGCACACTGAATAACAAGGAAGTTCGAGAATGAATATATTACAAAGCAAAATTAATATTCGAAGCGAAGATTTTAAAACCAACCAAGCTGCCATGCAGATTTTGGTCGATGATTTAAAACAAAAAGCGCAGCAAATTGCTTTAGGCGGCGGTGAAAAAGCCCGTGAAAAACATTTGGCACGCGGCAAACTGTTACCGCGTGAACGGGTTGATCATCTGATTGATGCCGGAACTGCCTTTTTAGAAATTGGGCAATTGGCGGCTTATAACGTCTATCCCGATGATGTGCCTGCTGCGGGCGTGATTGCCGGAATTGGTCAAGTGAATGGTGTCACCTGCATGATTGTGGCCAATGATGCTACGGTAAAAGGTGGAACCTACTATCCGCTCACGGTGAAGAAACATTTACGTGCCCAAGAGATTGCTGAACAAAACCATTTACCGTGTATTTATCTGGTTGATTCAGGTGGTGCTTATTTACCGATGCAGGATGAAGTATTCCCGGATCGTGATCACTTCGGTCGTATTTTCTATAATCAGGCCCGTATGTCGAGCCAAGGCATTGCCCAGATTGCCGTGGTGATGGGTAGCTGTACCGCAGGCGGTGCTTATGTGCCGGCTATGTCGGACGAAACCATTATCGTGCGTAATCAAGGCACCATTTTCTTGGGTGGTCCTCCTCTGGTAAAGGCCGCGACTGGTGAAGTGGTCAGTTCTGAGGACTTGGGTGGCGGTGATGTGCATACCCGTCTTTCTGGGGTAGCCGATCATCTGGCTGAAAATGATGAACATGCGATTGCGATTGCCCGCAACATCGTGGCGAACTTAAATAAAAAACCCAATAAAACCGCAGATCAAATTGAAGTACCATTATTTGATGCAGATGAGCTGTACGGCATTGTACCAAGTGATGCGCGTAAACCTTTTGATGTGCGTGAAGTGATTGCCCGTATTGTCGATGGTTCACGTTTTGATGAATTTAAAGCCCGTTTTGGTACGACATTGATCACAGGTTTCGCTGAACTTTTTGGTATGAAAGTCGGCATCATTGCCAATAACGGTATTCTATTTTCAGAATCTGCACAAAAAGGTGCGCATTTCATTGAACTGTGTACCCAGCGCAATATTCCCCTGCTCTTTATTCAGAACATTACCGGTTTTATGGTTGGTCGCCAATATGAAAATGAAGGCATTGCCAAAAATGGCGCCAAACTGGTGATGGCGGTTGCCAATGCCAATGTACCTAAACTGACTTTGGTGATTGGTGGTTCATTTGGTGCCGGTAACTATGGCATGTGTGGTCGTGCCTATTCTCCGCGCTTCCTGTGGACTTGGCCAAACTCGCGTATTTCGGTGATGGGCGGTGAACAGGCTTCAAGTGTTTTATCAACCTTAAAACGCGACCAGATTGAACAAAAAGGTGAAAGCTGGTCAGCCGAACAGGAAGATCAATTTAAACAACCGATTCGTGATCAATATGAGCGCCAAGGTCATCCTTATTATGCATCAGCGCGTCTTTGGGATGACGGTGTGATTGATCCTGCGCAAACGCGTCAGGTGTTGGGCTTAAGCCTGGCAGCTGCTTTAAATGCACCTATTTTACCAACCAAATTTGGCGTGTTCCGCATGTAAGGGGTAAAAATAATGAGCTATCAATTTTTACAACTCGAACAACAGAATCAGGTCGCTACGGTTTGGATTAATCGTGCTGAACTCCATAATGCCTTTAATACCCAAGTGATTGAAGAACTGCATGCCTGCTTTCAGTCTTTAAATGACCGTGATGATGTACGTGTGGTGGTTTTGGCGGGTCGAGGCAAAAGCTTCTCGGCCGGTGCCGACCTGAACTGGATGAAACAGGCGGGACAAGCTTCGCAAGTGGAAAATGAAGCTGATGCGCTGAAACTGGCGAAAATGTTACAAAGTCTGGCGACTTTAAAACAGCCAACCATTGCCCGGGTACACGGTATTGCTTTTGGTGGCGGTATGGGTCTGGCTTCAGCCTGTGATATCTGTATCGCCAGCACGGACGCCAAATTTGCTACCTCTGAAGTCCGTCTAGGTCTTGCACCTTCGACCATTAGCCCTTATGTGATTCGTGCCATTGGTGCCCGCCAGGCTTCGCGCTATTTCTTAACCGCTGAACGGATTACCGCTGAACAAGCCAAGACTATTGGTTTAGTGCATGAAGTCACTCCTTCTGATGAATTAGATGACAAGATTGATGAAATTGTTCAAGCCTTGCTCTTGGGTGGACCTGAAGCACAGACAGCATCGAAACAACTGATTCAACTGGTCGACCAACAGGTATTAACCGAAGAATTACTGCTGCAAACAGCGCAACATATTGCTCATGTACGCCAGGGATCAGAGGCGAAAAATGGCTTGAGTGCTTTTTTAGATAAGCAAAGTCCTTCCTGGATTATCTCTACAGCACAACAATAACAAGGATCATACAATGTTTGAAAAAATCTTAATTGCAAACCGTGGTGAAATCGCCTGCCGTGTGATTCGTAGCGCAAAAAAACTTGGAATCGCGACGGTAGCGGTCTATTCCGATGCCGATGCACAATCGCAACATGTCAAACTGGCGGATGAAGCCATCTATATTGGCGAATCCCCAGCGGCACAAAGTTATTTACAGATTGATCGCATTATTCAGGCGGCTGTAAAAACTGGTGCTCAAGCCATTCACCCAGGCTACGGTTTCTTGTCTGAAAATGACCAGTTTGCCGAAGCCTGCCAAGCCAACAACATTACTTTTATTGGTCCACCAGTCGCAGCCATTTTGGCCATGGGTTTAAAAGCGACTTCTAAAGCCTTGATGGAAAAAGCCGGTGTTCCGCTGACACCAGGTTATCATGGCACTAATCAGGATGCTGATTTTCTAAAACAACAGGCCGATATGATTGGCTATCCGGTGCTGATTAAAGCCAGCGCTGGCGGTGGCGGTAAAGGCATGCGTCTGGTTGAACGCAGTGAAGATTTCTTAGGTTCACTGGCTTCTTGTAAAAGCGAAGCTAAATCCAGCTTCGGTAATGATGAAGTTCTGATTGAGCGTTATGTGATTAATCCGCGTCATATTGAAGTACAGGTATTTGGCGACTCACACGGCAACTATGTGCATTTATTTGAACGGGATTGCTCGGTACAGCGCCGTCATCAAAAAGTGCTTGAAGAAGCGCCTGCCCCATTGGTTTCACAAGACAAACTCGATGCCATGCGCCAAGCTGCCATTGATGCCGCGCGTGCGGTCGATTATGTCGGTGCTGGCACGGTCGAGTTCATTGTAGAGCAAGACGGCACCGCCTATTTCATGGAAATGAACACCCGTCTGCAAGTTGAGCATCCGGTCACTGAAATGATCACCGGCGTTGATCTGGTGGAATGGCAATTGCGTGTTGCCTTTGGCGAGCCATTACCGAAACAGCAAGATCAATTAAAAATTCATGGCCATGCCATTGAAGCCCGCGTCTATGCAGAAGAACCTGAAAAAGGCTTTATTCCTGCAATTGGTCAGATCAGCTATCTGCACTACCCTGAACAAAATCAGCATGTTCGGGTCGACAGCGGCATTGTTCAAGGCGATGAAATCAGCAGCTATTACGATCCGATGATTGCCAAACTGATTGTCTGGGGCGAAAATCGTGAAGCCGCTTTATTGCAAATGCATCATGCCTTAGGACAGTTCCATGTCGATGGTTTGGGCAACAATATTGCTTTTCTGGACCGCATCATTCGCTGTGACTCTTTTAAAAATGCCAAACTGGATACCAACCTGATTCAGCGTGAAGATGAGTTCCTGTTTAAAAATATTCAATCACTGCAACCTGAGCTGGTCGTGGCGACGGCATTGACCGAATTATTGTTGCGTTTTAGCAAAAATAAAGCAGCGAGCAATCCAGTTTGGCAAAGTGAAACGCTATGGCGCGTCAATATCAGCCCAAGCTATGCCATTAAGTTGAAGCTCGATGAAACACTTGTTCAAGTCAATTTAAACGCTGAAAAAGAAGGTTTTGTGGCTGAATATCAAGGTGAAAAATTCCATATTTCTGGACAACTGTTAAATAGCAATACAGTACATTTCAACATCAATGGCAAACAGGACAAAATTGCGTTTAGCCAAAATGCACACGGCCTCACCATTTTTAAAAATGGTCAAAGCCACAAGTTTGGTTATCTGAATCAGAAATTCAGTTCTGAGGACGCGCAAAGTACTGAAGGCAACTTAAAAGCGCCAATGCCAGGCGTAATTACTCAAGTTCTGGTTGCGGCGAATGATCAGGTGAAAAAAGATGATGTGCTGATGACCCTTGAAGCCATGAAAATGGAATATTCAATTCGTGCACCACATGACGGCATTGTCGCAGCTTCCTATTTCCAAGCCGGTGACCAGGTCAAAGCCGGTGATGAGCTTGTGGAATTTCAGGTACTGGTGGAGGAAGTTGCATGACTGATTTCGTCAAAATTGTAGAGGTCGGGCCACGCGATGGCTTGCAAAATGAAAAAACACCGCTGACGCTAGATGACCGGAAAAACCTGATTCTGGATTTAATGAAAACCGGTTTGCAGGCAATTGAAGTGGGTTCCTGTGTTTCGGCGAAATGGGTTCCGCAAATGGCAGACAGTGATGCACTGTTTGCCCAATTGCCGCAAGATCCGAACATTCAGTTCAGCTTGCTGACACCGAATTTGAAAGGTTTTGAGTCTGCACTGGCTGTGGGATGTAAAGAGGTTGCGGTGTTTACCGCAGCTTCTGAAAGTTTTACCCGCAAAAACATCAACTGTTCCATTGATGAAAGCTTTGAGAAGTTTGCCAATATCATGGCAGCTGCCAAAGCCAATGATATCAAGGTTCGTGGTTATGTGTCCTGTATGGTCGATTGTCCTTATGAAGGCGCTATTGATCCTCAGCAAGTCGCCAAAGTCAGCAAACGCTTACTGGATATGGGCTGCTATGAAGTGTCCTTAGGGGAAACCATCGGTACTGCCACCCCAGATCGGGTGAAAAAAGTGTGGGATGTTTGCCTTGCCGAATTAGATAGCCAGGTTTTAGCCGGTCATTTTCATAATACTTACGGTATGGCGATTGCCAATATCTATCAATCGCTTAACCAAGGCATTCGGATATTTGACTCTTCGATTGCCGGATTAGGTGGTTGTCCCTATGCCAAAGGTGCTTCGGGCAATGTGGCCACAGAAGACTTGTACTATTTATTGTCCAAGATGGGTTTTGAAACCGGTATTCACCTGGATGCCTTAATGCAGACCAGTCGCAATATCAGTCAGGTATTAAACCGCAATAATCCATCGAACTATGCCAATGCCTATTGGCAAACAAAATGTGCCTGACACAAAGCGACGATTGTTACATTGATGAAAAGTTAAAGTTGGTCATACAAAGGACTGACCAGGAATAAAAAGAGGGATCAAATGCCAAATAAAGTTTATGAAAATGCACAGGCTGCATTACAAGATATTGTTCAGGATGGTCAAACCCTGGCGGTCGGTGGCTTCGGTTTATGTGGTATCCCGGAAGCGTTAATTGCGGCACTCAAAGACACAGGTGCCAAACAACTGACCTGTATTTCCAACAATGCCGGCGTGGATGGTTTCGGTTTGGGTCTTTTACTGGAAACCAAAAAAATCAAAAAAATGATTTCATCTTATGTTGGTGAAAACAAAGAATTTGAACGTCAATATTTAAACGGTGAACTGGAAGTCGAACTGACTCCGCAAGGTACACTGGCTGAAAAACTTCGTGCTGGCGGTGCCGGTATTCCTGCCTTTTTTACCCAAACCGGTGTCGGTACTTTAATTGCCGAAGGTAAAGAAGTTCGTGAATTTAATGGCAAAGAATACATTCTGGAAAATTCCTTAACTGCCGATATTGCCTTGGTCAAAGCCTATAAAGCCGATAAAGCAGGGAATCTGATTTTTCGCAAAACCGCACAAAACTTTAATCCGGTCTGTGCCATGGCTGGCAAAATCAGCATTGCTGAAGTCGAAGAAATTGTGGAAATTGGCGATTTGGATCCTGATGAAATTCATCTTCCCGGCATTTATATCAACCGGATTATTTTAAACCCCCATCCTGAAAAACGCATCGAACAAATGACATTAAAAGCGGAGGCTGTATAAATGGCTTGGACTCGTAATGAAATGGCACAGCGTGCCGCTTTGGAACTGGAAGATGGGTTCTATGTCAATTTAGGGATTGGCTTACCGACATTAGTGGCGAACTATATTCCTGAAAATATGGATGTCTGGTTACAGTCAGAAAATGGCTTGCTCGGGATTGGTGAATTTCCAACGAATGATACGGTCGATGCCGATCTGATTAATGCCGGCAAGCAAACGGTCACTGCCCGTAAAGGCGCAGCTTTTTTCTCAAGCGCTGACTCTTTTGCCATGATTCGCGGTGGTCATGTCAATATTGCCATTTTAGGTGCCATGGAAGTTTCCCGAACCGGTGATTTGGCCAACTGGATGATTCCGGGTAAAAAAGTCAAAGGCATGGGCGGTGCCATGGACCTGGTTGCCGGTGTACAAAAAGTGGTGGTGTTGATGGAACACTGTGCCAAAGATGGCACGCCAAAAATTGTGGATCAATGTTCCCTGCCGTTGACCGGTAAAGGCGTGGTACACCGGATTATTAGCGACTTGGGTGTACTCGATATTACCGCTGACGGGGTCAAACTGGTGGAACTGGCGAAAGACGTCAGCTTTGAAGAGATTCAAAAAGTTACTGGTGTCAAACTGCTTTAATAATGCTGTCTTGATGTGAGCCTCTACTCTCCTTCTCCCCTTAAAGCTGACTAAAGTTTTAAGGGGGAAATTTTTTTGGTATGGAATACTGGGTCGAACGCTTAGCTATATTCCAGCTACTTTTTAACAATAAAATATAGAATTAAGGGCATGTAACTATGCCCTTTTTTATGCTGAGTTTCATGCGATATCGCTTTAATAAATATCCCGCTGATAACGTCCTTCAAGTTTCAGTTGTGCTAATTGTTCAGTACCTAGAAGCCTTAACAAGGCTTGCTCAACTTCTTGCGCCATGCTTTTAAACTGCCACATTAAAACGCTTTAACATTGCAAAATTTGATTTACCTAAAGAAAGTACTTACCCGTATCCGCACATCAAGATGTGCTGGGTAATAGTGGTAAATATGCCTTGGTTGATGGTCGCTGGTTACACGTCCGTCAGGTTCGTGCTCTGATACAAGCGCCTGCAGCTAAACCTGCTGAAACAGCAAACACTCAAAAACCGGGCACTAAAAACTTTACTTATGGTTTAACGGTTGAAGTTACTGAATAGTGTTTATAGACAGATAAAATCTAAAAATGATTCATATAAAAAAGCCTCCATTTGAAAATAGAGGCTTTTTTATTAATAGTTATAGAAAATTAAAAGTTATAGATCGCTACCATATTAATTCGATTGTCTTCACCTGTTTTACCACCAGTGGTTGCTGCTTCTAAAGCTGTACGCTCACCATAGACATATTCCAGACCAAAACTTAGAGGCTTGGTTGGACTATAGAATACATTAGCCCATGCTTGCCATAAGTCTTTATTGGCTCTGGTAGCATTTGATTCTGCTTCAGTAGCCGGTGTTGAGGCGATAAGTGCATCAATATAGTTTTGATCTTTATCAAAAGTCATATAACCATATCCCAAAGTACCGCGTAGTTTTTCATTAAACTGTTGGGTCAAACCGACAGTAATCGAATCAAACTCACTTTGTAACAGATCACCATTTGCGGCTTTAACCACACCACTATTGGTAAAGGAAACAAAACTGCTGTCGCCTTTGACATGGTAATAATCAGCTTTTAGGGTTGTTCCCGGCACCACATCATACTTGGCACCTAGGCCTACACCCCATGCCATTTCTTCATCAGAATTAACACGTTTTTCATGACCCATGGCACGTGCACTGATGTTGAAATTATCAGCAAACTGATGGTTTAATCGTGCCGTTAATGCAGGAAAACGCTGTGTGCTTAACTTATCTTTCGGATCTTCAGCCGCTAATACCAAATTGGTTTGTGGACTAAATTTGCTGGTATAACGCACTTGTGGTGTCCGTTTCACAGCACCACCAACGAAAGCCAAGGCATCAATGGTTTCAGGCATATAATCCGGTACTGCAAAGTTTGACCAGGTTTGCCCCATCAGCCAGTTACCATAATTCACATAGGCGTGACGGATACGCAAATTATCAAGGTTGGCTCCACCCAGGAAGTCAACTTCAATTTTACCCTTCACCTCTTGCTCAGCAGCCTGAGTTTTAAAATCCAGACCTAAACGCGTTGCAGATAAAGTCGATCTGAAACGATCACTATTCCCAGCAGTACCTTCCAGTGGCACGCTATTGATCTGGTTATATGGCATATCCACACCACCACCTTCAGCCTGATAGGATGCATCTGCACGGACATTACCATACAGATTAAACTCTGCACCTTTGGCAGTTTTCAGTACAGGGGTTGCTGTAGCCACAGGCGCTGGGCGTTGAACTGCTGCAATAGCAGTTGCAGTCTGTACTGTCTGTACTTTTTGCTGTTCAACAAGGTTACGTAAAGCTTGAACTTCCTGTCTGAGCTGTTCAATTTCTTTTTGCTGTTGGGTTTGGGCTTGGGCCGCTACGCTGACTCCACCTAGACTTAGGGCAATCATGCTCATCATGAGCGTACGTTTCATTGTCGGTTGCGTGGTGTTCATCCTAAACTCACTTGTTATTGTTCGATCAAATATTAGCAATAGATTTTCACTACTGCGATGGCAATCTATTTCACTTAGACTATGGTCTTTATTGAAAATGATAAGAAATTATTGGGTTACTTTTCGCGTAATTGGTTTAGGTTCAACCTCATGCGCTGTAAGGGATTGACCATCGACAGACGCTTTTAAATTAACCAGATAAATGGCCACGGCAGCAATAATTCCAGGAATAGCGATGGCCAAAAAATTTATTTGATGAGGTAATTCAAAAGTGAGCAAGGTGCCAGTTAAGACAGGTCCAACAATGGCACCAATTCGTCCAATTCCTGATGCCCAGCCCATACCTGTTGAGCGAACTGCAGTTGGGTAAAATTGTGCAACAAAGGTATAAAGCAGAATTTGTGAGCCGATGGTTGCTGCGCCAGCAATGGCAATCAGAACATATAGCACCGCTTGTGGGCTGTTAAAACCAAGCAAGATTAAAGCAATCGCACCCACAGTAAACATAATGCTCAGTACCGGTTTTAAATGGAATTTATCTGCAAGTACTCCGCCACCAATTGCACCGATCATGCCGCCAATATTCAGGGCAAACAGGAACATTAAACTTGCACCCAATGAATAACCAGCCTGAATCATCAGTTTTGGTAACCAGCTACCTAATGCATAAACCATAAGTAGACACATAAAGAAGGCTGCCCAAAACATTAAGGTACTGAACATACGGCCTTGCTGAAATAACGCGCGTAATGGAGCATCATCACCCACAGTCGGTTCATTCAGAACAAAAGTCGTTTGTGGACCAATCTCTTGTTCAGGTGCAATTTTTTTCACAATTACACGCGTCTTTTCTGTTTCACCCTTTTTGGTCAAAAACATTAGGGATTCTGGGAGAAATTTCCAAATTAAAGGCAAGGTAAATAAAGGAATACTGGCGATATAGAACATGATTTTCCAGCCATGATCCGCAACTAGCCACGCACCCAAGAGTGCTGAAGCCATACCACCAATGGCATAACCACTAAACATAATGGCAACCAAGGTGCTGCGAATACGTTTAGGTGCATATTCTGTCATCAGCGCAACCACGTTTGGCATGACTCCGCCAATACCCAGTCCTGCCAAGAATCTTAAAATTCCAAATTCAGTCGGTGTGGTTGCAAATGCGCCCATGAAAGTAAAACCGCTAAAAATGGCAATACAGATCATGATGGTTTTTTTGCGACCCAGTTTGTCTGAGAGTGTGCCAAAACTCATGGCACCAAACATCATGCCGAACAAAGCAGTACTGGCCAGTAATCCAGCTTGTACTGAACTGAGTGCCCACTCCTGCATTAAAATTGGTAATACGACGCCGTAAATGACTAAATCATAACCGTCGAAAATAATAATCATTAAACACCAAATCAGGACTCCCCAATGAAAAGGGGTAAATTTGGCTTCATCCACTAAAGTATTTATGTTCAGTTTATTGGTATTCACTTTGCGCTCCTGCATATGAATCTTTAGATTTGTGGCAACAATGCAGCAAAGCGTTTTTTTTGTCCAAAACCGATTACATATATATTCATACCTTAAAAGTTAGACGAGTGGGATTAAAAACGAAAACAATACTTTATAGATATCTAAAAACTGGATTCTGCCGGTTGTGAGATTTTATTTTCTCTATTGAGCTTTATTTTTCTGAAAAAAATATGCCTACTGATCAAATATAGACAACTTGATCGGTAGGCATATTTCAAAAATCACGGTCTGATTTGCAGATGACAAGGCTAAAAATTAAGGCTAAAAACTGTAGCGAGATGAGACCTTGGTCTGTTAAATCACGGCACGATCATAAACAATCGCTTCAAGGTCATAAACCTGATAAATACAATCAAATAATGAGCGGATATCTTCACTTTCATCCATGCTGCGTATCGCCAGAAAAATAGGACTCACAGCAGCATCATCGAGTAAAGGAATATAATGCAAATGCGATAACTGAATGGTTCTAGCGCTTTCAGGAACAACGCAAATCCCTTCACCTGCTGCAACCAGTCCCAAAGCCAGCTGAATTTCACGTACCTCTTTTAAACTTTTTGGATCGAGACTGTATTCCGAAAAAAGCGATCGGACTTGCGTAGAAAAGTTAGGTTTGGGGTGACTTGGGTATAAGAACAGGTTCTCATCCACAATATCGGTCAGAAAGACGCCTTTCTTTTGCGAGGCAAGTGGATGACTGGCATGCACCGCGACCATTAAAGGCTCTTCGCGTAAAAGGATTCGTCTAACTGCAGGATCCGAAATTCGTAGTCGACCAAAGCCTACATCAATCCGCCCTTCCTTGAGCGCCTGAATTTGATCTTTGGTGCTCATTTCAATCAGTTCAATTTTTAAATGGGGTTGTTGCTGACGAAATAAATACACTATTTTCGGTAATAAACCATAAAGTAGAGAACCGACAAAACCCAAAGTTACAGTTTTTTCGACCATTCCCACACGCTGGGTCATAGCCTTGATTTCTTCGGCATTAGACAAAAGTTTAACAGCATGTTGATAGAAGAACTGCCCCGCTTCAGTGGTTAGTAATGGTCGACTTCCACGCTCAAAAAGCTGTATACCCAGCTCAGCTTCAAGGTTTTGTATCTGACGGCTTAAAGGAGGCTGAGCAATAAACAGTTTTTCAGCCGCTTTGGTGAAACTTTGTTCTTCCACCACAGCAACAAAGTATCGTAAATGTCTTAGTTCCATAATCAACCATACCTTTAAAGCATAATAAAATGCAAATTTAATCTTAGACAGCAAATGTTTATTCTTTTAAGGTATACCACATGAGATAGACAAAGCAAGATTGGGAAGCTTAAAGATGTACAAATCCATAGAAACGTTGCTTGTTGAAATTCCAACCATCCGTCCGCACAAGATGGCTGTGGCAACCATGCAAACCCAAACATTAGTGTTGGTAAAAGTCACCACTGAAGATGGTTTCATCGGTTGGGGCGAAGCGACCACGATTGGTGGATTGGGATATGGCGATGAAAGTCCGGAAAGCGTTAAAACCAATATTGAAACATATTTTGCACCGTTACTGAAATCACTTTCAGGTCTGAATGTCGCTCAAACGATTAAAACCCTTAAACGCAATATCAACGGTAACCGTTTTGCTAAATGTGCCATTCAAACTGCACTACTGGATATTCAGGCACAACGCTTAGGTTTACCGTTAAGCGAAATCCTCGGTGGCCGTCTGCGTGATAGCGTGCCAGTACTTTGGGTACTTGCTTCAGGTGATACTGAGAAAGACATTGCTGAAGCGAAAAAAATGATTGAGCTGAAACGTCATAACGTATTCAAACTCAAAATCGGTTCACGTCCTGTAGAAGACGATGTTGCCCATGTTTTAGCAATCAAGAAAGCTTTGGGTTCAGACATCTCGATTCGTGTCGATGTCAATCGTGCCTGGTCAGAACTTGAAGCGGTTAAAGGTATTCAGTTATTGCAAGATGGCGGTGTCGACCTGATTGAACAACCATGTGCAATTGAAAATCTGGATGCAATGCAGCGTTTAACCCGTCGCTTTGATATTGCCATTATGGCGGATGAATCATTATACGGTCCGCAGAGTGCTTATCAGATTGCCCGTAACAACGGTGCATCAGTATTTGCAGTAAAAATTGCCCAGTCAGGTGGTCTGATTGAAGGTTGTGAAGTTGGGAAAATTGCCAAACTTGCAGGCATTGATCTGTACGGTGGCACCATGCTTGAAGGACCAGTCGGTACGATTGCTTCAGCGCATGTATTCTCAACTTTCGAAAGCTTGGCCTATGGCACAGAGTTATTTGGCCCACTGCTATTGACTGAAGAAATTTTAAAAACACCGCTTCAATATCAAAACTATGAGTTGGTTTTACCAACTGTACCAGGTTTAGGTATCGAACTGGATTTAGACAAAATTGACAACTTACGTCGTCAGTAATTGAAGGAGTTAGACATGCTTTTCCAAGTACGCATGGATGTAAATATTCCGCTAGATATGCCAACTGAACAAGCCAACCAGATTAAAGCGGTTGAAAAAGCTTATTCACATGATTTACAGCGTCAAGGTAAATGGCGTCATATCTGGCGCATTACGGGTCAGTACTCAAACATCAGTATCTTTGATGTCGAGAGCAACGAAGAACTACACAATATTTTACAAGGTCTTCCTCTATATCCGTATATGAATATTGAAGTGATGCCATTAAACCGCCATCCTTCTTCTATTCATGAAGACGACCGCTAAGTTTTAAACATGCAAGATGGCGAACTTCTTCTCCATCTGCGCAAAAGCAGCATTCAAAGGGTAATTAAACAAGGATTGTGGCAGCCAGTGATCTCAAAACAAACACTGAGAAACTAGCCACCCAAAACCATACTTCCAAGGAGTAACAAAATGGATCGTCAAACGATTGAAAATGTAGTTAAAGCTTGTAACGTGGACACTTCTGAAGGTCCAGTAAATGCACGCGTACAACAAGTACTGGTACGTTTAGTTACAGATTTATTCCAAGCGATTGAAGACTTAGATTTAAGCCAATCAGAAGTTTGGAAAGGTATTGAAACTATTATCGACATTGCAAAAGCAGATGAGTTTGCATTGATGGGTTCTGCAGTAGGTCTTGAACATTTCCTTGACTTACGTGCTGATGAAGCAGATGTAAAAGCAGGTTTAACTGGTGGTACGCCACGTACGATCGAAGGTCCACTTTATGTTGCAGGTGCACCTGAATCAACTGGTTTTGCACGTATGGACGATGGTTCTGAAGAAGGCAAAATCCCGACGCTTATCATCGACGGTACAGTAACGGATACTGATGGCAACATTATTCCGGGTGCTAAAGTTGAAGTATGGCATGCAAACAGCCACGGCAACTATTCATTCTTTGATAAGTCACAAAGCCACTTTAACCTACGTCGCTCAATCTTGACAGACGAAAAAGGTCAATACACTGCGCTTACTACTATGCCTGTAGGTTATGGCTTAAACCCTGAAGGTCCACTTCAAGGCGTATTAAACCAGATCTCTCGTCATGGTCAACGCCCTGCTCACGTGCACTATTTCATCTCTGCACCGGGCTTCCGTAAATTAACGACCCAGTTCAACATCGAAGGCGACAAATACCTTTGGGATGACTTCGCATTCGGTACACGTGAAGGTTTGGTTGCAGAAGCTGTTGATGTTACTGATGAAGCTGAAATCGCGCGTCGTGGCTTGAAAGGTCCTTTCAAACACATTCAATTCAACGTCGTTCTTCAACACGATAAAGAAGGTGCACCTTCTACTGAAGTTGAACGTCGCCGCGCAAGCGCTTAATAAGCTCATGATAAGGAACCGAGATGTCAATTTCATGACATTTCGGGGACTTACCCAAATTTGGAAAGTCGGAGAACGGACATGCCACGTATTCCTGTAATTAACACCAGCCATCTCGATCGCATTGATGAATTACTTGTTGAAAACTATGAAACAGGTGAATTCAAACTTCATCGTTCAGTATTCACAGATCAAGCCTTATTCGATTTAGAGATGAAATATATCTTTGAAGGCAATTGGGTTTACCTGGCACATGAAAGCCAAATTCCGAATAATAACGATTTCTATACCACTTATATTGGCCGTCAACCAATCATCATTGCACGTAACCGTGCAGGTGAATTGAATGCCATGATTAATGCCTGTTCACACCGTGGCGCACAATTGTGTCGCAACAAGAAAGGCAATAAAGCGACCTATACCTGCCCATTCCACGGTTGGACATTTAACAACTCGGGTAAATTGTTAAAAGTTAAAGATCCTTCTGATGCAGGCTATTCAGACTGCTTTAACAAAGATGGTTCTCATGACTTGAAAAAAGTTGCCCGTTTTGAAAGCTATAAAGGTTTCTTGTTTGGCAGCTTAAACCCAGATGTTCCATCGCTAGAAGAATACCTTGGCGAAGCGACTAAAATCATGGACATGATTGTAGGTCAGTCTGATCAAGGTCTTGAAGTTTTACGTGGTGCTTCTACCTACACTTATGAAGGTAACTGGAAGTTAACTGCTGAAAATGGTGCCGATGGTTACCATGTGTCTGCAGTACACTGGAACTATGCTGCAACGACTCAGCAACGTAAAGAAAAAGAAGCTGGTGATAACATTCGTGCCATGAGTGCGGGTTCTTGGGGTAAACAAGGCGGTGGTTCTTACGGTTTCGACAATGGTCACATGTTACTTTGGACCCAATGGGCGAACCCTGAAGACCGTCCAAACTTCGCTAAAGCAGAGGAATATACCGAGAAATTCGGTGCTGCAATGGCGAAATGGATGATCGAGCGTTCTCGTAACCTGTGTATTTATCCAAACGTCTATTTCATGGATCAGTTCGGTTCACAAATTCGTGTACTTCGCCCGTTATCTCCAAGCAAAACTGAAGTGACCATTTACTGTATCGCCCCTGTGGGTGAAGACAAGGAAGCGCGTTCACGCCGTATTCGTCAGTATGAAGACTTCTTTAATGCTTCAGGTATGGCAACTCCAGATGACTTGGAAGAATTCCGTGCATGTCAAGCTGGTTATGCCGGTATTGCGCTTGAATGGAATGATATGAGCCGTGGTGCAAAACACTGGATTCAAGGTCCAGATGATGCAGCCAATGAAATTGGTTTGAAACCAAAACTTTCAGGAATTAAAACTGAAGACGAAGGTTTGTATCTTGCTCAGCATGAACACTGGTTACATCTGATGAAAGACGCGATTACTTCTGAAAAAGAACTTGCTGCAACTGAAGGAGAAAACGCATGAGCGCGATTACTTTAGAAAAAATTGCTCAATTCCTCTACAAAGAAGCTCGTTTTCTGGATGATGAACAATGGGATGACTGGTTACAGTGCTATGCCCCATCAGCAGAATTCTGGATGCCATCTTGGGATGATGATGACAAACTGACTACAGATCCTCAGTCTGAAATCTCTTTGATTTATTACCCTGACCGTCAAGGTTTAGAAGACCGCGTGTTCCGTATCAAGACTGAACGTTCTTCTGCAACCATGCCGGATACCCGTACCAGTCACAACATTTGCAATATTGAAATTGTTGAGCAAAACGGTGATCAAGTAACTGTGCGTTTTAACTGGAATACTTTGAGTTTCCGTTATAAAACCAATTACAGCTACTTCGGTATGTCACGTTATGTGATTGATTGCTCAAGCGAGCAGTTCAAAATCTTGAACAAATACGTGGTTCTCAAAAATGATTACATCAATCAAGTGATTGATGTGTATCACCTCTAAGACTGCTCCCACAGACGAAAAAACCTTTCAGCCAGATGGAAAATTGGCTGAAAGGTCCAGATTTAAAGATTTATATAGGATATTCAGCCATGTCAAACCACAATGTTGCACTTCAATTTGAAGATGGCGTTACACGTTTTATTTCTGTTTCAGACGGAGAAACCCTGTCAGACGCAGCTTACCGTCAAAAGATCAATATTCCTTTGGACTGCCGTGACGGTGCATGTGGAACGTGCCGTGCGTTTTGTGAATCAGGTTCATATGACATGCCTGAAGAAACTTATATTGAAGATGCATTAACTCCTGAAGAAGCAGCTGAAGGCTACATCCTAGCTTGTCAGTGTAAACCGACTTCAGACGCAGTATTCCAGATTCAAGCGTCATCAGAAGTTTGTAAAACTGAAATTCATGAATTCCAGGGTACTTTGGCTCGTGTAGAAAATTTATCTGACTCGACCATCACCTTTGACATCCAGTTAGACGAAGGTCAGCCGGATATTCATTTCCTTGCTGGTCAATATGTCAATGTGGGTATTCCGGGAACTACTGAAACCCGTTCTTATTCTTTCAGCTCTAAACCGGGTAACCGTTTAACCAGTTTTGTGGTACGTAACGTACCAAACGGCAAAATGAGCGAATTTTTAAGTGCCAATGCCAAAACTGGCGACAAAATGACCTTCGCGGGTCCATTTGGTAGTTTCTACTTACGTCCAGTGACTCGTCCTGTGTTAATGCTTGCAGGTGGTACGGGTATTGCACCATTTATGTCAATGTTGCAAGTGCTTGAAGAAAAAGGTTCAGAACATCCAGTACGTTTAGTTTTTGGTGTAACCAATGACTTTGACTTGGTGGCCATTGAAAAACTGAATGAACTGCAAGAGAAATTCCCGTGGTTCGAATACCGCACAGTGATTGCTAACCCAGAATCTGCACATGAGCGTAAAGGTTATGTGACAAGTCATATTGAAAATGACTGGTTAAATGCAGGCGATGTTGATATTTATCTATGTGGCCCTGTAATGATGGTAGAAGCCGTGCGTGGCTGGTTAGAGGCTGAAGGCGTTAAACCTGCAAGCTTCTTATTTGAAAAATTCTCTGCAAACTAAGTTTAAGAGACTGAGCCGGAGAATAAAATGAATCGTGCAAAAAGATTTGAAAATAAAGTTGTGATCGTAACCGGTGCCGCTCAAGGCATCGGTCGCGGTGTCGCGCTGCAAGTTGCCAGCGAAGGCGCACAAGTCGTTATGGCTGACCTCTCCCCATATGTGGAAGAAGTGCTGGCTGAAATTGAAGCCACTGGTGGCGATGCGATTACCGTCAAAGCCAATCTGGAAACTTTTGCCGGTGCCCAGTCAGTCGTTGAAAAAGCATTGGACACTTATGGCCGTGTTGACGCATTGATCAACAACGTGGGTGGTGCAATCTGGATGAAACCTTTCGAAGAATTTTCTGAAGAGGAAATTATCAAGGAAGTGAATCGTTCATTGTTCCCGACCCTGTGGTGTTGCCGTGCAGTGTTACCTGAAATGATTAAAAATCAAAAAGGTACTATAGTTAACGTTTCATCTATTGCAACACGTGGTATCAACCGTGTGCCTTACTCTGCTTCTAAAGGTGGCGTAAATGGTTTAACGGCTGCCCTCGCCTTTGAACATGCCAAAGATGGTATCCGTGTCAATGCGGTGGCAACTGGTGGTACAGAAGCGCCACCACGTAAAGTGCCACGCAATGCTAATCCTCTGACCGAGTCAGAAAAAGAATGGATGCAACAAGTCGTGGATCAAACCATTGACCGTACTTTCTTGGGGCGCTACGGCACCATTCAAGAACAGGTGAATGCGATTGTATTCCTGGCTTCAGATGAATCTTCATATATGACAGGAACTGTGGTTCCTGTAGGTGGTGGTGATCAGGGTTAAACCTGATCTCATCAAAATTCAACAGGATCATTGAAATCTAAGCATGGAGGCAATAGCGCAATGACAACCCTGTTACAAACATTAAAAGATGACTGGTCCATTTCAGCCACGGTCGCAGGATTTTTGGCCGTGCTGATCTCCTATTCAGGTCCACTCATCATTTTTTTCCAGGCTGCCCAAAAAGCGCAAGTCTCCAGTGCCATGATGATTTCGTGGATTTGGGGAATTTCAATTGGTGCAGCAGTTGCCGGTATTTTTCTTTCGATTAAATACAAAGTTCCCGTGATTACCGCATGGTCTGCACCGGGAACGGCATTATTGGTGACCTTGTTCCCCAATATTTCATTGAATGAAGCCATCGCCGCATACATCACTTCTGCTGTGGTGATTTTTTTGATTGGAATTACCGGTTATTTTGACAAGTTATTGAAATGGATTCCCCAAGATGTCGCAGCTGGCATGATGGCCGGAATCCTTTTTCAGTTTGGTCTGGGACTGTTTACTGCAACTAATACCATGCCGATGATTGTTTTTGGCATGCTGATGGTGTTTCTCATTGCAAAGCGTTTAGTGCCACGTTATGCCATGGTTTGGGTGCTTGTTTCAGGTGTAGTTCTGAGTCTGGTTTTAGGCAAGATGAATCCGGTTGATGTCCATTTCACCCTCGCCATTCCGCAATTGATTGCCCCTGAATGGAGCTGGAATTCAACCCTGAATTTAGCCATTCCGCTGATTCTGGTCAGTCTTTCCGGTCAGTTTTTACCGGGTATGGCCATCATGAAACTCAGTGGTTATGACACTCCGGCTAAACCGATTATCACGGTAACCAGTATTGCATCCTTGGCAGTCGCTTGTGTCGGTGGGATTACCATCGTTCTGGCCTCGATCACGGCTGCTTTATGTATGGGTAAAGATGCACATGAACTGAAAGACAAACGTTATATCGCCGGAATCGCCAACGGTATTTTTTACATTTTAGGCGGTTTATTTGCCGGCAGTATTGTCATGTTGTTCAGCTTACTGCCTAAAGAACTGGTCGCTGCATTAGCAGGCCTTGCTTTACTGGGTGCGATTGCAACCAATATTTCTGTCGCGATGAAAAATGAATCTTATCGAGATGCAGCTCTCATCACCTTTTTAGCCACTGCCTCAGGCATGCATTTTTTAGGGCTCAGTTCCGTATTTTGGGGTATTTGTATCGGTATCATTGCGCATTTAGTTTTAAATAAACGTGAACCGAATAGCACTGCTCTCCCTTCAACTCAAAGCTCTAAAAGTTAATGGGCAAATGATTGTCTAGGAAACATTATGATTGATAAAAGCTCCGCTTCACTGACTGAAGCACTTTCCCAAATTAAAGATGGTGCAACCATCATGATTGGTGGTTTCGGTACGGCTGGACAACCGGCTGAACTGATTGATGGCTTGATTGAATTGGGTGTGAAAGACCTGATCATCGTCAACAACAATGCCGGTAATGGCGATTACGGTTTGGCTAAACTGTTAAAAACCGGTGCGGTACGCAAAATCATCTGCTCTTTCCCTCGTCAGTCAGATTCCTATGTATTCGATGAAATCTATCGTGCCGGCAAAATTGAACTGGAACTGGTACCGCAAGGCAACCTGGCTTGCCGTATTCAGGCTGCAGGTATGGGCTTAGGTCCAATCTACACCCCAACCGGTTTTGGTACGTTGCTAGCTGAAGGCAAACCGACCCTGAACTATGAAGGCAAAGACTTTGTGCTGGAAAACCCGATCAAGGCTGACTTTGCCTTGATTAAAGCGCATAAAGGCGACCGCTGGGGCAATCTGGTATACCGTAAATCGGCACGTAACTTTGGCCCGATTATGGCCATGGCAGCCGATGTCACCATTGCCCAGGTTTCTGAAGTGGTTGAACTGGGCGCACTTGATCCAGAGCACATCATCACCCCGGGGATTTTTGTTCAACACGTGGTTGCAGTAAAACCTGCACAGTAATTGGCATTGGAGTATTAAAAGATGAGTTATACCAAATTAAGCCGTGACCAGATTGCTGAACGTGTGGCACAAGACATTCCTGATGGTGCTTATGTGAACCTCGGAATCGGCTTACCGACCAAGATTTCCAGCTACCTGCCTTCAGACAAAGACGTGTTTTTACATTCTGAAAATGGTTTATTGGCCTTTGGTCCTCCTCCTGCTGAAGAAGACCGTGATCCAGAGTTAATTAATGCCGGTAAAGAATTTGTCACCTTGCTTGAAGGTGGTTCATTCTTCCATCATGGTGATTCCTTCGCCATGATGCGTGGTGGTCACCTGGATATTGCTGTGCTTGGAGCATTCCAGGTCGCTGAAAATGGTGACCTGGCCAACTGGCATACCGGTGCACCTGATGCGATTCCTGCAGTGGGCGGTGCGATGGACTTGGCTGTTGGTGCAAAAAAAGTCTTTATCACTACAGACCACGTGACTAAAAAAGGCGAGCCAAAAATCGTCGCTGAGTTATCTTACCCTGCGACTGGCTTGAAATGTGTCGACCGCATTTACACCGACCTCTGCGTGATTGATGTCACCCCTGAAGGTATGAAAGTGATTGAGAAAGTTGAAGGTCTGTCATTTGAAGAATTGCAGTCATTGACTGGTGCCAAACTGATTGATGCGACTCAAGGCTAATACACTTTAAATAAAATTTTAAATCCCCCTAATTCCCCCTGAGAGACTTAAGCATTGCTTTAAGTCGATGTGCAAGAAAAGGAGACTTTATACCCAAGCGCAAATCATTTTGAAGCTGGGTAAGTCTCCCTCCTTTTCAGGAGGGATTAAGGGAGCTAAAAGGATTACACAATGAAAAACGCATATATCGTAGATGCCATCCGTACCCCATTCGGCCGTTATGCCGGTGGTCTGGCTCCTGTTCGTGCCGATGACCTGGGTGCACTTCCAATCAAAGCCTTGATGGAACGTAACCCGTCAGTGAACTGGGAACAGGTTGATGACGTAATTTATGGCTGTGCCAATCAGGCCGGCGAAGATAACCGTAACGTTGGTCGTATGTCATCTCTGCTTGCAGGTCTGCCTTATCAGGTGCCTGCAACGACGGTCAACCGTTTATGTGGTTCATCACTGGATGCTGTAGCAATCGCTGCACGTGCCATTAAAGCTGGTGAAGCCAATCTGATTATTGCCGGCGGTGTGGAATCCATGAGCCGTGCGCCCTTGGTGATGGGTAAATCGGAAACTGCCTTTGGTCGTAGTCAAAAACTTGAAGACACCACCATGGGCTGGCGTTTTATCAATCCAAAACTGAAAGAAATGTATGGTGTCGAAACCATGCCGCAAACTGCTGAAAATGTGGCTGCACAGTTCAACATTAGCCGTGCAGACCAAGACCAGTTCGCTTTCTCCAGTCAGCAGCGCACAGCAGCAGCACAAGCAAAAGGTTTCTTTGCCAACGAAATCGTGCCTGTGGTGATTCCACAACGTAAAGGCGAACCCGTTGTAGTGGATACTGATGAACATCCACGTGCTTCAACAACATTAGAAGCTTTAACCAAGCTGAAACCGGTGGTGAAAGCCGAAGGTACGGTGACGGCAGGTAATGCTTCCGGGATTAACGATGGTGCAGCAGCCCTGCTGATTGCTTCGGATGATGCTGTAGCACAGTATGGCTTAAAACCACGTGCCAAAATTATTGGCGCAACGGTGGTGGGCGTTGAACCTCGCATCATGGGCTTTGGTCCTGCACCTGCGATTAAAAAGCTGTTGAAACAAACCGGTTTGACTTTAGAGCAGATGGATGTCATTGAGCTGAATGAAGCCTTTTCTGCTCAAGCCTTGGCGGTAACCCGTGACCTAGGTTTAGAAGATGGTTCAACCAAAGTCAACCCGAATGGTGGCGCGATTGCTCTGGGTCATCCCCTCGGTGCATCGGGTGCACGTCTGGTGACGACTGCTTTAAACCAGCTGGAACAAACGGGTGGCAAGTATGGCCTTTGTTCAATGTGTATTGGTGTTGGTCAAGGTATTGCCTTGATTATTGAACGCGTTTAAAAAATAGAATCCTTCAAAAACCTTTCCTTGCTGTGCTTTTTTTTATAGCCATATTTAAATTTTGTACAGCAAGGATTGAGGAAGGATAAGTAATAAAAGGAATATCTATGCCAACTTTTAGCTCGAATGGTGCTGAAATCAATTACCAAACCTTTGGTAATGTGACTAAACCTGCGATCATTTTTTCAAATTCGCTTGGGACGAATTATGCAATGTGGCAACCTCAAATTGATCATTTTAAAGATGATTTTTTTGTGATTTGTTATGACACACGCGGTCATGGTGCATCATCAGCTCCACAAGGTCCCTATACCCTTGAGCAATTGGGTCAAGACGTAGTGAACCTGCTTGATCATCTTAATATTGAAAAAGCTGTTTTTTGTGGTATTTCAATGGGTGGCTTAACGGGTCAATGGCTTGCCGTTCACAAGGCCAAACGTTTTAACCAAATCATTGTCTGCAATACTGCAGCGAAAATTGGTCAAGAACAAGCGTGGAATGAACGCGCAGCACTGGTACGTGAGCAAGGTTTACAGCCGATCGCTTCAACTGCAGCTGGGCGTTGGTTTACGGATAAATTTATTCAAAGCAATGCAGCAGAAGTTGAGAAGTTGCAAAACAGCTTGGCAGCTGGTAGCGCCGAAGGTTACGCAAGTTGCTGTGAAGCTTTGGCAAAAGCAGATTTACGTGAACAGTTAGAAGAAATTCGTGTACCGGTACTGGTTATTGCAGGTCAAAAAGATCCTGTGACCACAGTTTCAGACGGTCAATATATGGTCAATCATATTAAAAATAGCGCGTTATTTGAAATTAATGCCTCGCATATTTCAAATATTGAATGTCCAAACGAGTTCAATCAGGCTGTTCAGCAGTTTATTGCTCAATAGAAAAATAACACAATTAGCCCTCACAAATTTGTGGGGGCTTTTTTTATAGCGGCTCAAAAGTAAAATTGCAGTGCTCTATAAAACCTATAAAAACCTGAATAATTTATGATACGTTTGTTTAAATCAAAAACAAAGAACTGAAAAAAATGCCAAAAATCGTGATCTTTTCCGGTGCAGGAATGAGTGCAGAAAGTGGAATCAATACATTTCGTGATCATGATGGGCTCTGGGAAAACCACAAGATTGAAGATGTCGCGACACCCGAAGCATGGCAAAGAAATCCGCAACTGGTGCAACGCTTTTATAATGCACGACGCAAAAGTGTTTTGGAAACACAGCCCAATTTAGCACATCAACTCATTGCCAAAATTCAAGACTTTGCAGAGTGTTATGTGATTACCCAAAATATAGATGACTTACATGAACGTGCTGGAAACCGGCATGTTTTACATTTACATGGCAATATTCGCTTGGCCAAAAGCTCTGCGCCTGGTGCCCAGTATTCTGAGACTTTCTATCCGATCCAAGGCTGGGAATTAAACCTGGAACGAGATAAATGTCCGCAAGGCTATCCGCTGCGTCCGCATGTGGTCTGGTTTGGCGAAGCGGTTCCGGCTTATGAACACGCCATGCAACTAGTTCAAGATGCCGATATTTTTATCGTGATCGGATCCAGTCTGGTGGTTTACCCAGTTGCCGGACTGATCCATGAAATACCTGAAAGCTGTGAAGCGTATTATATTGACCCTAAAGCCGATCACCTTCGAGTACCGCAGCAATATCATTTGATTCCCCAAACAGCAACTCAAGGTATGCAAAGCCTGTTTAGCCAGCTTGAAGAAAGATTTTCCAATAAAAGCTAAAATGAGAGAATTTTGTCCTTCAATCTCTGCCCGATTGAAACGAGATATCATTCAGGTCATTCAACTCAACAAAAGATTTGGCAGCATTATTCCATTTTATCAGTTAAAAAAGATGTCATGAACAATACCCTTTCATGACATCTTCTGTATTAATACATTGCTGCAATGATTATTTTGCTTTTTTATAAATTGAGCCTGAACCCACCAAATTTCCGGTTTTCTCGTCAATCGCAAAATCAACCACACCGGCACCTGCATTCACCTCAAGTAAACCATTCTTGCTGACTGAGGCAGGAACAGGATTTTTCTTTTCCGTTTTACCGGTTGCTTTGTCTTTTAATGTATTGGTAATGAAATAATTGTCACCATTTTTGCTAATCTCGAGTGAATTTTCAAGTTTTGGATTTTCTAGGGTATTTTTCCAAGTGCCCTGATAATCTGGTGCTTTGGCACAAGCAGTTAATAGAAGTAATAACGTGATTCCTGAAAAATATTGAATATATTTCAAAATGTTGACCTTGAGTATTGCAAAGCGGTCATTATAGAAAAAACAATCTTTCGGTTAAGCGGGTTCTTGTTGGCAAACCGTTTCAGCAGTACGGCATCTGTTTTGCTTTCGTCATTTTTTGAAATTTATATCCACATTTCATTCATAAAAATGAGAAAACCCATCATTTGATGGGTTTTCTCATATTCTAGCTAGACGTGATCTTATGCAGTTTTTTGCATGCTACCTGTTTCTTCAAATTTTGCATGCCAAGACAAAGCTTCTTGCAAAATATGCGGCGTGTGTCCGCCCTTTGCACAAGCACGGTCAAAATAGTCGTTTAAAGCTTCGCAATAGCTTGGATGTGCACAGCAGTCAATAATTTTACGGGCACGTTCACGCGGTGCCAAGCCACGCAAATCTGCCAGACCTTGCTCTGTCACCAATACATCAATGTCATGTTCAGTATGATCGGTATGACTGACCATTGGAACCACCGATGAAATTGCACCACCTTTAGCAATCGACTTGGTCACAAAAATTGCAATATGCGCATGACGAGTAAAGTCGCCTGAACCGCCAATTCCGTTCATCATTTTGGTACCGGTGACATGGGTCGAATTTACGTTGCCGTAGATATCAAACTCAAGTGCCGTGTTAATCGCAATAATCCCTAAACGGCGGATGATTTCAGGATTATTGGAAATTTCTTGCGGACGTAGCACAATCTTGTCTTTGTATTGTTCAAAGTTGCTCATGACACGCTTGGCACAAGCGTCAGAAAGCGTCATTGAACAACCTGAAGCAAAGGTCATTTTTCCAGAATCAATCAAGTCGAAAGTACAGTCCTGTAAGACTTCCGAGTACATTTCCAGATGATGGAAGTTTGAATGCTCAAAGCCCGAAAAGACTGCGTTGGCAATTGAACCCACACCTGACTGTAATGGACCTAGATTTGCCGGCAAGCGCCCTGCTGCCACTTCATTCTCAAAGAATTGAATCAGGTGTTGGGCAATCGACAAGGTGTCGCTATCGGGTTCATCCATATTGAAGGATGTATCAGGAATATCATTCAGTACAATCGCGGAAATCTTTTCCGGACTCACCTGAATGCCGATTGTACCTATACGATCGCCGGCGTGAATCAAGGGAATCGGTGCACGGTTTGGACGGGCTTTGGGCACATAAATATCATGCACACCTTCAAGTACAGGATTGATTGTATTATCAATTTCGATAATGACATGATCAGCCATTTCAATAAAGTTAGCCGAGTTACCGCATGAACCTGTTGGAATAATCTGACCATCTTCTGTAATGGCAGTTGCTGCAATGACAGCCACATTAATACGCGGTAAATTATGATGACGAATGTTATCTGCCATTTCAGACAGATGCTGATCGATATACATCACTTCGCCGGCGTTAATGGATTTACGCAAGCCCGGATCGGCTTGATAGGGATAACGACGTTGAATGGCATGCGCTTCATTTAAACGGCCATCAATTTTATTGCCTAAACTTGCACCAGTTGCCAGGGTGATTTTTAAAGGATGTTGCTGAGCATAATCAGCCAAAGCCAAAGGGACTGTTTTGGCTTCACCGGCACCACCAAAACCACTTAAACCCACTACAGCACCGTCTTGAATCAATTCAATCGCTTGTTGAGCAGACATTATTTTGTCGCGAAGGGAGACTAAGCGAATGCGTTCTAAACCATTCATAATAAAAATCTCAAAAAATACACATATTGTTTACCACCATCCCAGCACGCTGAAATGGTGGCTTTTATTGCTTATCGCATCTGTTCGTTATTGATGTTCTTAATAGCAATGTTTTTTTAATAAATAGAGTTTAGATCAGTTCAACCGCAACCGCAGTCGCTTCACCACCACCAATACATAAACTGGCAATCCCTTTCTTGCCACCAGTACGTTTTAACGCGTGAATCAAGGTCACAATAATACGTGAACCCGATGAACCCAGTGGATGTCCGAGTGCACACGCACCACCGTTCACATTGACCTTGGCTTCGTCTAAATTGAAAGCATCCATAGCCGCCATGGTCACCATCGCGAAGGCTTCATTAATTTCCCAAAGATCAACTTCTGCAGCAGTCCAGCCAGTTTGCTTTAAGACTTTCTCAATTGCGCCTACGGGAGCAATACTGAATTCAGAAGGATGCTGAGAATGGCTGGCATAAGCGAGAACTTTAGCAACGGGTTCAAGTCCACGTTCAGCTGCAATTTCTTCCGAAGTAATCACCAATGCAGATGCACCATCGCTGATTGAGCTGGAGTTTGCCGCTGTAATGGTGCCATCTTTTTTAAACGCTGGACGTAAAGTCGGAATTTTGTCTGCTTTGGCATTCAGTGGTTGCTCATCTTGCTCAACCACCACATCGCCCTTACGGCTCGATACGGTTACAGGCGCAATTTCAGCCTTGAAATAACCATTATTAATGGCAGTCACGGCTTTATTTAAAGAGCTGATCGCAAAAGCATCTTGTTGCTCGCGGGTATAGCCTTTTTTATCTGCCATTTCTTGTGCAAGGATGCCCATAGAAAGACCGGTTTCTGCATCTTCCAGACCTTCCTGGAACATGTGGTCTGTGGTTTTACCATGTCCCATACGGTAACCGCTACGTGCTTTTTCCAGTAAATATGGTGCATTACTCATGGATTCCATACCACCGGCAACCACAATTTGTGCAGAACCGGCTTTAACAGCATCGGCAGCTTGCATCACCGCTTTCATACCCGAACCACAAATTTTGTTGATGGTGGTCGCACCGGTAGAATCAGGTAAGCCTGCCTGGCGCATGGCTTGACGTGCCGGACCTTGCTTTAAACCCGCAGGTAAAACACAGCCAAAAATCACTTCATCAATATCTGTAGGCTGTAAGCCTGAACGTGCCACCACTTCTTTAATGACCACTGCGCCTAAATCGGGTGCGGTACATGCAGAAAGTGCACCTTGAAAACCACCCATCGCTGTACGTACACCATTCACAATAACAATCATTTTTTCCATCCTAATTTATAAATTTTGTTGTTTGATATGAGCAGAAGACCCTGCCCATATCATTTCCTTTTATGCAAGTAGAGGTTAAACCCAAGTGCTGAGCTTAAGATTGAGCAGTAAAGTAATCTTCTGGCAATTGCATCATCAAGTTTGAACCGGCTTTAATTTGGGCAATATGTGCAGTTAAGCCAGGTAACACTTTCTCTGCAAAGTACTGCGCCAAAATAAGTTTGTTTTGATAGAACGCTTCTGTTTTAACTTGAGCCGCCTGCGAAATTTTCGCAAACATATAGCTGAAGCTAAGTAAGCCCACAGCATGCAAGTAATTTACCGCAACACCATTGGCAAAATCAGCTGCGCCTTTCGCCTGCTCCAAAATGAACTGGGTAATCGCTTCCACTTCGGTACACGCGTTTACAGTCGCGGCTTTAATCGCCAGTGAATCATCCAGTGTAGCGACAAATTCACGAATTTCAGTGATATATTCAGCCATATTCGCACCATTGTTGCGAATGGTTTTACGACCGATTAAATCCTGCGCCTGCACACCGTTAGTGCCTTCATAAATCTGTGAGATCCGCAGGTCACGAACGCACTGTTCCATGCCCCATTCACGGATATAACCATGACCACCAAACACCATTTGTGAATCAAGTACAGCATTCAATGCCGTATCGGTTAAATAGGCTTTGGCAATTGGGGTTAACAACGCCACACGGTCATTGGCTTTTTTAACCGCTTCAGCATCACTCGAAAATTTGGTGATATCCAGTTGCTGACCGACATAGACCGCAAATGCACGCGATGCTTCATTGTTAGCACGACCGTTAAGCAACATACGACGCACATCACCGTGTACCAGAATCGAATCGGCTGGTTTCTCTGGTGATTTCACCCCTGTTGCACTGCGGCCTTGTAGACGGTCTGTCGCATATTGCGCCGCATTCTGATAGGCAAACTCAGATGCGCCTAAACCTTGAATCCCCATAGACAGACGTTCATAGTTCATCATTACGAACATGGCTGCCAGACCTTCATTTTCTTTACCCACAAGAAAACCTTTCGCAGCATCAAAGTTCAACACGCAAGTTGCAGAACCTTTAATCCCCATCTTGTGTTCAATCGAACCGGCACCCATGCTATTGCGTTCGCCCAATGAACCATCTTCATTCACGAGGAATTTCGGCACGATGAATAACGAAATACCGCGTGAACCTGCAGGTGCATCCGGTGTTTTAGCCAGTACCAGATGAATAATGTTTTCTGATAGGTCATGCTCACCACTGGTAATGAAAATTTTGGTTCCGCTAATGTCATAAGAACCATCTTCATTGCGTTCAGCTTTGGTTTTAATAATGCCTAAATCAGTCCCTGCATGCGGTTCAGTCAGACACATGGTGCCTGACCATTCTCCAGTATAAATTTTAGGTAGATAGGTTTGTTTTTGCTCTTGAGAGGCGTAGTTGTTCAATGCCATGCCTGCGCCCACAGAAAGTAGCGGGTAAAGCATAAACGAGGGATTGGTCGCCCAAATCATCTCATCGGCAAGCACCGTCAGCATTTTCGGCATGCCTTGGCCGCCCCATTCTTCTTCCGCACCCAAGCCAATCCAGCCGCCTTCTGCATATTGTTTAAATGCTTCTTTAAAACCTTTAGGCGTAGTCACAACACCATTGCTAAATTGAGCACCGCCTTCTTCATCACTTGAGCGGTTTAAATCCAGAATCACATTTTTAGAAAATTTTGCCATTTCTTCTAAAATGGCATTGGCCGTTGCCATGTCAATGTGGGCTAAGTCGTCATTGCCTTGCCAAAAATCTTCAGCCTTAAATACATCATTTAAAATAAAATCCATGTCTTTAAGAGGTGCGTTATAAATAGGCATATTGCTTTCCTTGGGTGAAGACTTCACATTGAATATTGAAGTGCTTTTTTAAGTTGTAAGAACCTAAACTGAAAATAACGAGCTTTATTTCAACCCATATATATTTAAATAAAATTTGGGCGTTCAAACCGGCTTTCAATATCCATCAGGAGAAATGGCATTGAGCTAAAATCCAGTTTGAAGGACAGCCCCATAAGGGTTTAAGAGTTAAAATGTGTTCATCATCTGATGTTCACTCGAATGTTTGCTGAATAAAACATCTTTTCTGTAATTGACTTTGAATTGAACGATTCATCCTAAAACCTAATCTTTAAATATACGGTTGAAATACTGTTTGATCAGCACATTATTCTGTTTGCGTTTAATCGGTGATTTCACGTTTCAGCGCAAAAAGACAATAAAATAATTATGGATCAATTGGAATTTTATTGGCGATTATTGACCTCTCAGGTTCTCATTTATTGACTTTTAATTTTCGCTATGCAATTGAGAGCTATCAAATTCAGAATAGGGTTAAATATAAATATCTATTTTAAATATTAATTTTTACCCATACCCGACAATGGTGGAATGGTCATCACGATTTTATGGGTATATGTTGAAGGCGCTTTTTTTAATGTCTGCTTGGGACGATTGCAATGAATACAGTACGCCAACAAAATTTTCTATTACGTAAAGAGAAAATTTTAGCCATGGCAGAAACGCTGTTGCTGGATAACAATCAGGATATTACGCTTGGAGAGTTAGCCTCTGAACTGGATATTGCCAAAGGTACAATTTATAAGCATTTTAAAAGCAAGAATCAGCTGTATTTAGAATTGATTATCTTGAATGAAAAAAGACTGTTAGAAATTTCAAAGAAATATAAAAATAATATTAAAACCTATGTCTCCCAGTACATGCTTTACAACATGTTAAATTCCAACCGCACGATTTTATTACATGTGATTGAAGACCGGTTAACCAATAATGAAAGAAAATTAAAAGAATTATTTGAAGAATTATATCAAGTCCGTGAAGAACGGATTATTGAAATCAAAGACATGACCGATGAATATTTAAAATCATTAGATAGCGCCATGTCGATTCGCGATTATTTATCTTATATCTGGACGGTGACTTATGGTGCCTCGTTATTACTCAATTCCACCCATTATCAAAAATCCATTGGTTCACGTGAACGCTTAATCAAGCTGTATATTAATCAGGCGCTCATGACTCCGGATAAAATTTCTTCGGTGGATTAATTCGGTAAGTTACTAATAATCCATGATTGAGCTGGGGGTTCTGATTAGTGATGAATGATTCCATGAGCTGAACCATCGAGTTCATTCATTTGACTGAATAATTCATGACACATCTGACGCAGCCATTGATGGCTGGTTTTATGATGACAAGACATATGCCAATATTGTTTAACCGCATAGGTGGGAAAGGTAATCGGTGCTTCAAAAATTTGTAAATTCCCACGCGACAATAAGACCTCACTTAAATAATAAGGCACTGTCGCAATTGCATCGGTTTCCTGAACCACCAGCCCGACCCCTAAATAGCTCGGTAAACGCATCAAGATATTACGTTTTAATTCTAAATTTAACAGCTCATTTTCAATATGGTAATGCCCCATGCCTGCATCAATATCAATATGCTGTTCACTAATATATTGTTCCGTGCTTAAACGGTTTCCACTCAGCCTTGGATGATCCTTGGAAGCAATCACCACATAATATTGCTCAAATAATTTTTGCTGATAAAAACCGTTTTCCAGATTCGGTAAAAAACCAATGGCTAAATCAATTTCCCCATTGGCCATTTGATAACTGGTTTCAGAAGTAATCGCACGCACATTCAAGCGAATATGGGAGGCATGTTGTTTTAAATACTGGGAAATTTTAGGCAATAACACCAAATGCGACACATCGGTCATGGCAATGGTAAATTTTTGCTGCGAGGTCGACTGATCAAAATTAATGGTGAAATTGTTAATGATCTCAACCTTACTCAGCGCCTCACTCACCAAGGGGAAAAGCTGTTTGGACAGTTCGGTCGGCACCATCTCGTTGCCAATTCTTAAAAAAAGCGGATCGTTATAATGCTGACGGATTTTATTCAGGATATTACTGACCGTCGGCTGGCTCATCGCCAGATATTCAGCTGCAACTGAAACACTTTTATATTTATAGATATAAAGAAAAACACTGAGTAATTTACAGTCAAGTTCAAACACGAATCAAAATCCCTGATCTTCTATTTTTAAAACTGCTATATCATCTGCTTTTTTCGACCTATTTCCAATGTTCATTTATATCGAATATGGCATGCAATTGTAATTAAATTGATACTTGATCATATACGCGTGACTAAGAATTAAATATTTTTTATTTATGAATCAAGCTCTAAACTGTATATCTTTTCGTCTAAGGCTTCGGTAAGATCAGTTTCAATAGGTGATAAAAACAATAGAAATATCACTTAAAACAAAAATGACATTCAAGAATAAATAACAGGAACAAGGTCCTCTATGGAAAACCAGACGTTTGATTATATTGTCATTGGTGGCGGCAGTGCCGGTTGTGTATTGGCGGGGCGTTTATCCGAAAATCCAGATATTTCAGTGTGTTTATTAGAAGCTGGCAGTCATGGCAATACATGGACGGTGAATACACCCGCTGCAGCCGTGATCAGCATACCCACAAAAATCAATAACTGGGCCTTTGAAACCGTGCCGCAAAAAGGTCTGAATGGCCGTAAAGGCTATCAACCACGCGGGAAATGTTTGGGTGGCTCATCTGCCATTAATGCCATGATTTATGTGCGTGGACATCAAAAAGACTACGATCAATGGGCAGAACTCGGCAATCACGGTTGGAGTTATCAGGAGGTGCTGCCCTACTTCATTCGCTCGGAAAATAATCATGATATTGAAAATGAATATCACGGCAATACCGGGCCATTGTCGGTATCGAATTTGCGCACTGACAGCCCATGGCATGAGCGTTATATTACGGCAGCCAAAGAACAGGGTTATAAAATTCTGGATGACTTTAATGGGGCGGAACAGGAAGGTTTAGGCGTGTATCAAGTCACGCATATTAACGGTGAGCGCTGTAGTTCAGCACGTGCCTATTTATTTCCGCATTTGCAACGCCCCAACCTGACCATTTTCACCCATGCATCCACGCAGCGCATTTTAATTGAAAATCAGATTGCGGTTGGCGTCGAAGTTAAACATGCTGGTCAAATCAAACAGCTGCGTGCCAATAAAGAAGTGTTGTTAAGCGCAGGTGCGATGCATTCACCGCAGATTTTAATGCTTTCCGGTATTGGCGATGAAAAAGAGTTGTCTGAGCATGATATTGAGGTGACTCAGCATTTACCGGGTGTCGGTAAAAATTTTCACGATCATCCCGACTTTATTTTTAGTTATACCGTCAGTGAGATTGCCGGCACTTTTGGCGTGTCACTGGCCGGTACGATCGATCTGGTGAAACAAATTTCGCGCTATCGTAAAGAACGCCGTGGCATGCTCAGTACCAATTTTGCCGAATGTGGCGGCTTTTTAAAAAGTACGCCTGAAAAGGACATTCCGAATTTGCAGCTGCATTTTGTGGTGGCTTTGGTGGATAACCATGCCCGCACTTTCCATGCCAGCCACGGTATTTCCTGTCATGTTTGCCTGCTGAATCCGAAAAGTCGCGGCAGCATTAAAATCAGCGGTCCAAGCATCGATGATCCTTTGCTGATTGATCCGAATTTCTTTGATCATGAAGATGATATTGAAGATATGGTTAATGCCTATAAATTAACGCAACAACTGATGCATTCACCGGCCTTAAAAATGCTGCATAAAAAAGATCTGTTCTGTGCTTCGGTCAAAACCGATGATGAAATTCGGCATATTTTGCGTGAACGTGCGGATACCGTGTATCACCCGGTCGGCAGCTGTAAAATGGGCATTGATGAGATGGCCGTGGTTGATCCGCAGCTTTGCGTCTATGGCATTGAAAATTTACGTGTAGTGGATGCCTCCATCATACCGAATGTGGTCAATGGCAATACCAATGCGCCAACCATCATGATTGCTGAAAAAGCGGTGGATATGATACGCAACAAACAATTGCACGCTTAATTCAAACAGCAAGCTCAATTTATTCTCACCTCACTTATAGTGAGTTGATGATGTGTTTAAACTCGGCATGTAATATTTCTAAAAAATTCAAAGTTATAAGCAAAGTGAGAATAACCAAATCATAATCAAAAATTCAGGTTATTCTCTCTCACTACAGGCAAAGGATATGCAAGATGTTGAATCACAAAATGGATCAAAATACAGATCAAAATATCTCGATCGAATTACAGCAATTATTCGAGAAACAACAACAGGCATTTACTGAAAACAGTTACCCGAGTCTAGAGCAGCGTAGACAGCATCTTAAAACCTTGCAGCAATTGATTCTGCAGAATAAGACCGAGATTAACGTAGCGATTAGCCATGATTTTTCCAATAGAAGTCATTCTGAAACTGAAATGTTCGAGGTCATGACCAGCGTACTCGGCATTAAATATGCGTTAAAAAATCTCAAAAAATGGATGCATCCCAGTAAACGTCATATTGGTATTCTTTTCCAACCTGCGACAGGTTATGTCTTATATCAACCGGTCGGTGTGGTGGGGATCGTTGTGCCATGGAATTATCCGCTGTTTTTAGCCATTGGCCCCCTCTGCCAAGCCCTTGCTGCAGGAAATCGGGTCATCTTAAAAATGAGCGAATATACGCCTGAATTTTCTGCACTATTCAAACAACTGATTGCGCAAGCCTTTCCGGAAGATTTGGTTAGTGTGGTCAATGGTGATGCAGAAGTTGCACAGAAATTTACTCAATTACCTTTTAATCACATCTTATTTACCGGTGCCAGTGAAGTCGGTAAACATGTCATGCGCGCAGCAGCCAATAACCTCACGCCAGTGACGTTGGAACTCGGTGGAAAGTCTCCGGCACTGGTTTTAGCCGATGCCAATATTCGTGAAAGTGCACGACGGATTGCCTTTGGCAAAGCCATGAATGCCGGACAAACCTGTGTTGCGCCCGACTATGTGCTGATTCCTGCGCAATTGCAGGCCCAATTTATTGAAGAATATGCCACAGCGATTCAGGAGTTTTTCCCAAAATTAGCCGATAACCCTGATTACACCGCGATTATTAACGAGCGACAGCTCAATCGTTTAAATCGCTATCTTGAAGATGCAACTGCAAAAAATGCGACTGTTAATGTCATTACCGCCCCTCTTCAGGACGACGTTTAGCACATTATGTTTTAAGCAATGTCACAGATGATATGCAGGTGATGCAAAATGAAATTTTTGGCCCCTTGTTGCCGATAGTGACTTATCAACAGCTTGATGAAGCGATTAATTATATTAATCAAAGACCGCGTCCTTTGGCTTTATATTATTTTGGTTATAACAGGCAAGAGCAGCAAAAAGTCCTCATGCAAACCCACAGTGGCGGTGTTTGCCTCAATGAAACCTTGGTTCATGTCGGACAGGAAGATTTACCCTTTGGCGGTGTAGGTACATCGGGACTGGGCAATTATCATGGCTATGAAGGATTTGTTACCTTTAGTCACGCGAAAGCCGTGTTTAACCGACCTAAATTTAGTTTGATGCGATTGTTCTATCCGCCTTATGGCACATTTATTCAAAAACTGATTTTAAAACTGTTTATCCGTTAAGGTTTTGTGATTCATACAGACTGAATAAAAAAGGCTGAAGATCAACTTCAGCCTTTTTACTTATCATCAGAAAAATTCGTGCCGCATTAATCGGCAGAAATATCTTCAAACAATACCGAAGATAAATAACGCTCACCCGCATCCGGTAAAATCACCACAATGGTTTTTCCGGCATTTTCAGGACGTGCAGCTAATTGAGCTGCCGCTGCCATTGCTGCACCACTTGAAATACCGACCAAAATGCCTTCATGAGTCGCGGTTTTACGCGCCCATTCAATCGCTGCTGAACTTTCAATCGCAATAACTTCATCAACCAAATCTAAATCCAGATTTTTTGGAATAAAGTTTGCGCCAATACCCTGGATTTTATGCGGTCCCGGCGTTAATGGCTCACCACGTTTAGTTTGTCCAATAATCGGTGATTCCGCCGGTTCAACAGCAACCGAATAAAGCGGCTGATTTTTGACCTGCTCAAAATAACGTGAAATACCTGAAATGGTACCGCCTGTTCCTACACCCGAAACTAAAATATCAACTTTACCACCGGTTGCTTCCCAAATTTCAGGACCCGTAGTTTGCTCATGAATTTTAGGGTTGGCCGGATTTTCAAATTGTTGCGGTAAATAATACAGTTCCGGTTGCTCAGTGGCTAAACGCACTGCTTCATCCACTGCACCTTTCATTCCTTTAGCCGGTTCAGTCAGGACCAGATTTGCGCCAAATGCCTTTAAAACTTTACGACGTTCAACACTCATACTTGCAGGCATGGTTAAAGTGATATCATAACCTTTTGCAGCCGCTACGAATGCAAGTGCAATCCCGGTATTGCCACTGGTCGGCTCTACAATATGCATGCCAGGTTTAAGCAAACCTTTTTCTTCAGCATCTCTAATTAAAGCGGCACCGACACGACATTTCACAGAAAATGCAGGATTACGGCTTTCAATTTTAGCCAGTACCGTTGCAGCTGAAGAAATTGAGCGATTAATACGAATTAATGGAGTGTTGCCAATAGATTCAGCATTATTGCTATAAACCGCAATGCCTAAATTATTTGGTGTTGGAAATGCAGAATCTGTACTCATTTTAACTCCTTGAGCGATCTTTTGATTTTAAAGTCATGCCTTTTATCATAAGCCATTTAGACCCTGAAGATAAGATTTTCTATTCCATTTTTTTTCGCCTTAAGCATATATTTAAGCCTAAAAAACAAATATTTTTTCACATCCTCACCGCTGGGTTTTCTTAAATAGTTACAACTTAAATGACTTATTTGTCGTCAATAAGATTTGTATTTATCCTTGTTATTGCACACAATATCAAGCAAATGAAAACTGATTTAGGGAATACAATGTCTAATAAGGGTTATAGCCGATTCTATCGACAATTTACGCAAAAGATTCTAGATAAAATCGTGACACCTCAAGTCTTAGGCAATACTGAAGAATTAGAAAAAACCATAGAACAGCAACTCGATAAAAAAATAATTTGTTATGTTTTACAAGATGCGTCCATTAGCAATACCGTCATCATTGATACTGAAGCCCAAGCACGAAAACTACCTTCGGTTTTTACACCGTTAAGCATTCAGGAGTTTAAAGAAGATGACTCCATTCTGGCTTTAAATGTACCGAGTTCCAAAAATGAGGCCTACCATTATTCGGCAAAACTCATTCGACTAATTGAAGCTTTGGAAAAATACCCTGAATACGATATTGAACTGGTACCGGTAACCGTTTTATGGGGACGCTCACCTGAATATGAAAATTCCTGGTTTAAAGCTTTATTTGCGGATGCATGGGCGACCCCATCCAAACTAAAACAAGCCTTGAATATTTCATTATATAGTCGTGAAAACTACATTGAATTTCATAAGCCGATTTCGCTTAAAGCAGCCATTGAAAAAGCCAAAATTGAATATCCAAACTTTTCTCCGGCACATTCGATTGTCAAAGAACTCAATACAAATTTTAATAAACACAAAGAAGCGATTTTAGGACCCGATTTATCAGACCGTCGCAATCTCATTAATAAGTTAATGAAAACCGAAACGGTTCAAGATGCGATTCGCAAAGAAAGTATTGATCATAAAATTAGTATGTTTGAGGCGGAAAATCGCGCTAAAGGTTATTTAACCGAAGTGGTTTCTGATTTTTCATATTCCACCTTACGTTTTGCGGAACTTGCCCTGACCAAGTTATGGACGCAACTTTATGATGGTATTGAAGTGCATAATTTCGATACGGTGCGTGAATTAGCCAAGGATTATGAAATTGTCTATACCCCATGCCATCGCAGTCATATCGATTATTTATTGCTCTCTTACGTAATTTTTAACCGTGGACTCATGGTTCCACACATTGCCGCGGGAATTAATTTAAACCTGCCTATTGTGGGTCAAATCATGCGTGGCGGTGGTGCCTATTTTATTCGCCGTACGTTTAGTGGCAATGAGCTTTATACTTCTGTTTTTAAAGAATATTTACACAGTCTTTTATCGCGTAACACGCCTTTGGAGTATTTTATTGAAGGTGGACGTTCACGTACCGGATTATTATTGCCGCCTAAAAAAGGCATGCTTTCGATGACAGTACAAAGTCATTTACGCGGTGCGACCAAACCGATTGCTTTTATTCCGACCTATTTTGGTTATGAAAAGCTGATGGAAGGCACCTCGTACTTAAATGAACTGAATGGCAAACCTAAGGAAGCCGAATCGATCTGGGGTATTTTAAGTTCAGCACGTAAAATTGAAAAAGTCTTTGGACAAGTCCATGTTAATTTTGGTGAACCCATTTTTCTGGATAAAATTTTAACCGCCAATCACGCAGATCAAATTAAATTAAATATTAATGATGAATTACCTCAACCTGTCGTTCAAACCGTGAATCAGGTTGCGAGTTCAATTTTAGAAAATATTAATAAAGCGGTTGTGGTTAATCCTATTTCACTGATCTCACTGATTTTACTCAATGTTGAAAATCATGCTTTAAGTGAACATGATTTAATCTCGCAGATTGATCAATATCGTCAATTATTAAATGACACAAAATACGATTCCAGAATGATGATGACGGAATTATCCAGTGCTGAAATTATTCAATATGCTAAAAAATTAAAACAGGTTGAAACGTTTAATCAAAATAATGAAAACTGGATTCGTGTGGCTGAAAGCCAAAAAATTCTGTTAAGTTATTTTAGTAATAATATTTTGCATTGTTTTATTGTTCCTGCATTAATTGCCATGCTGATTCAATCTTATAAAAAGATCTCATGTCACTATTTAATCGATAACGTTAAAAATATCTATCCCTATTTTAAAGAAGAGTTTTTCTTAAAATGGAATCTCGATGAACTAGAAAATGAAATTGGATTAATTTTAAATAGTTTGGAACAGTTAGGCTGGATTGTTCAGCAAGACAACACGGTATCCATTGCATTAGATGAACAGATGCAAAATAAGCTGTTATCACTTGCTCATCTATCCAGTTCTAGCCTGAATAACATGATTATGATTTCAGAATTGCTCAAGCAGTATGCTCCAACTCAAGCGCTGAGCATGAAAGAGTTAGAGAAAATGGGTAAAGTAGTATTGCAAAAACTTTTCCAAACTCAAAAAATCCAATCTGGCTATTATTTTGACAGTGCGACCTTAAAAAGCTTTATTTCAATACTGAAACAAAACAGCTTATTAAATATTCAGGATGATCATTTTGTGTTGAGTGATGATTTTGAAGAAAAAATATCGGCCATTTTCAATTGGTATGACCTGGATACTCGTCAAGCCATAATCGAAGCACTTCATTTTAATGAAAAAGAATTAAAACAATTTAAGCAGCCGGCTAAAAAATAAGTTCCGCATTTTTAGCGCTGAAATAAGGCATGGAGTTAAAACTCCATGCCTTATTTTTATTTATATAAGAATATTTGATATTTAGCTTCATTAAAAACCATTGAAAATATTCCTTTTTCCTCATGTATTCAATTATGCAGCCCTTATACTGCGTATATGACTGATGAGTAGTATGGAAATGCTGTATGAACACCGATCTTGAAATTGCCTCTATGCATGATTCTGTCGATATCGTTGTCACGATATTAAAATCACTCGCCAATACAGATCGCCTACTTATTTTATGTCATCTTGCTAAACAAGAACTGAATGTTTCGCAATTAATCAACCCACCTTATCTCAACAGCTGATGATGTTACGCAAAAGTGATGTGGTTTCGACCCGCCGTGATGGCAAACAGATTTTTTATTCGATTAAGGATGAAAAAATGGTGCGGCTGTTAAATACTTTATATGATTTGTATTGTCCTAAAATATAATTTAATTAAATGAATATCAATTATTTATATTAGTCATTTGAATGACTTAAGACTTGTTAGCATTTTTTATGCATAATATATCTAAAATAGTGATTTAGTTTTAGATATGTCAGATTTAAAGACTCGCTTAACGACGTTATTGCCCGCTTGGCAATGGCTGCAAAAATACAATCAAGCCAAATTTAAATCTGACCTGCTTTCTGCACTGATTGTCATTGCAATGCTGGTTCCGCAAGGTATGGCCTATGCCATGCTTGCAGGCTTACCACCTATTATGGGCTTGTATGCCAGCATTCTGCCGATGATTATTTACGCCATGGTCGGTGGTAGCCCTACGCTATCAATCGGTCCGGTTGCCATTATTTCCATGATGACCTTTGCCACTTTAAATCCACTATTTGAAGTCGGTTCTCCGGTTTATATACAAGCCGCCTGTCTGCTTGCGGTGATGGTCGGGGTCATTTCATTATTGCTCGGAATCTTTAGATTTGGCTTTCTGATTCAACTGATTAGCCATCCCGTGATTAAAAGTTTTATTATTGCTTCCGCTTTGCTGATTGCATTAGGTCAATTCAAATTTCTGGTCGATGTACCCTTAGAAGCCAATAATATCCCTCAGTTTTTACTCAGTTTTTGGCACTATATTCGTTATAGCAATATTCAAACCTTTATTTTTGGCATTCTTGCATTAGTGTTTCTTATCTATCTGCCTAAAGTTTTAAGTTCCAATGCGGTTACAAGCCGCATTGGTTCTACAGCATTTCTCTCTAAAGCATTGCCTTTGGTACTCGTGGTTGTTTCAATTGCTGCGGTTTATTTTCTTAATTTACAAGAAATCGGCATTAAAACTGTTGGAGAAATTCCTTCAGGATTTCCCCCTATTACTATGCCATTTTGGAATTTGGACTTGGTCATCACCTTATTACCGGGTGCTGCGATGATCGCCATGATTAGCTTTGTCGAGTCTTTATCCATCGCACAAGCCACTGCATTACAACAGCGCAGTCATTTAAACAGCAATCAGGAACTGGTGGCTTTAGGTTTAGCCAATTTAAGTGCTGGTCTGAGTTCTGCCTTCCCCGTCACAGGCAGTTTATCTCGAACTGTGGTAAATGCGGACTCTGGTGCTAAAACGCCACTGGCAGGTGTGATGTCATCACTGCTGATTGTTCTGGTCAGCCTCTATTTTACTGGATTTTTCCGTGATTTACCTTTAGCCATCTTGGCTGCAACCATTATTGTTTCCATCTGGAAACTGGTCGATTTCAAACCTTTTATTGAAACCTGGCGTTATTCAAAAGCCGATGGTATCGCCATGTGGATTACTTTTTTTGGCGTGATCTGCATTGATATTACGACCGGTTTAATTATCGGTATTGTCTCCACCTTTATCCTTTTATTGTGGCGCATCAGTCGTCCGCATATTGCAGTGATTGGTTTAGTTGAAGGTACGCAGCATTTTAGAAATGTGCAACGTCATCAGGTACTGACCTCTGCCAAAGTTATTTCCCTGCGTATTGATGAAAATCTTACCTTCTTAAATACCAATACCTTTAAGGGTTTTTTAATTAATGCAATCAGTCCCTATGCTAATTTGGAACATGTGGTGATTAACTGTTCCAGTATTAGCGCAATTGATTTCAGTGCTTTAGAAATGCTGGAAGATATCAATGCTGAATTTAGAAAACTTAATATCAAATTGCATTTTTCAGAAATCAAGGGTCCAGTGATGGATAAATTACAGCATTCAAAACTGTTAAAGCATTTAAGTGGTCAGATTTATTTGTCTCATTTCCAGGCCATGCAGCAGCTTTCACCTGAAGTTTTTTTAAATGAATGAGATAAATACACAACTATAAATCGATCCAGCCTATTCACAATCATGGACTGGATTAAATCTAGTTCATGATTGTGAATAAATGAATCACTTCTAGAAAAAATTCCGACACAATATTTGATTTTTTTGAGTTGAAAAATATTTAAAAATAAAAATATCAACTTTAAAAATAAGTAGTTAGTTTTTATATAAAAATTATTTTTTAGCAGCAACTCTTTTAGGTATAAAATGGTGAGCATATTTGTGAATTTTTTAGTCCTCGTATTTGTAACAAGGCACCTTTATGTTTTCTGCTTTAATGCGTTTGAGTTTAGTCTCCCGAATTATTATCGCCATTATTTTAGGTATTGGTGTTGCTGTTTTGTTCCCTAATGTGGCTCCTTATTTAAGCCTGTTGGGTGACTTGTTTATTAAAGCTCTTAAATCTGTTGCACCTATATTGGTTTTTGTGCTGGTTTTATCGTCTATTGCGAATTTTAAAGTCGGACATAGCGCTAAGATCAAACCGATTATGGTGATGTATAGTGTGGGGATGTTATTGGCTGCATTAAGTGCAGTAATTGCCAGTATCATTTTTCCCAGTACCTTGTTTCTGGATATCCCTGCAAACACAGACTTGCAACCGCCAGGTAGCCTGATTGAAATCTTAAAGAACCTTCTTTTAAGTTTTGTGGCGAACCCTGTTGTAGCGATTAGTGAAGCGAACTTTATTGGTATCTTGGCGTGGGCTGTTGCTTTGGGTGCTGCATTCCGTCATGCCAATGACACTACAAAAGTGCTGCTCACCGATGCTGCAAATGCCGTAAATACAGTGATTCGTCTGGTGATTAATTTTGCCCCTGTCGGTATTTTTGGTCTGGTTGCTGTCACCGTTGCAGAAGCGGGATTAAGTACCTTTGAAAGCTATGCACAATTATTGGCTGTGCTGATTGGCACCATGTTTTTTGTGGCATTGGTGGTTAACCCAATCATGGTGGCATTTGTTACCCGTGCAAACCCCTATCCGCTGGTTTTACAATGTCTACGTGAAAGCGGGATTACCGCCTTCTTTACCCGTAGTTCGGCTGCAAATATTCCAGTGAACCTGGATTTAGCCAAACGTTTAGGCGTGAGCGAATCTACAGCGAGTGTAGCTATTCCGCTCGGTGCAACGATTAACATGGCGGGTGCCGCAGTCACCATTACCATTCTTACCTTAGCCACGGTCAATACTTTAGGTATTTCGGTTGATTTCACCACCATGCTGGTTTTATCTGTGCTTGCAACCGTTTCAGCATGTGGCGCATCGGGTGTTGCCGGTGGTTCTTTACTGCTTATTCCAGTGGCGTGTGGCTTGTTTGGCATCAGTTCAGATATCGCCATGCAAGTGGTTGCCATTGGTATGGTCATCAGCGTTTTGCAAGATTCGACTGAAACTGCATTAAATTCTTCTACAGATGTGCTATTTACTGCTGCTGTTGACCGCGGTTTAGATTAAGATAGTCATTATTAAGATTTTTTTATGACGTCATGCCTCTTCAAACTTTACCGCTTTGGGTTCAATTAGGTGCTTTTTTTCTTGCAATGAATGCAGGAATGATTAACGTCCTCGGACTGATTACCGTATTACATCAGTCCGTTTCACACATGACCGGCAATGTCAGCATGTTGGCCATGGCTTTGCTGCATTGGCATCCTGAACAGATCCTCTACTTGAGCTTGGTTGTCCTATGTTATGTGATCGGCTCCTGTTATAGCGGATTGATACTGGGAAATAGCCACTTTAGCTTAGGACGCCGTTATGGTTACCCTTTAAGCTTGGTGGCTTTTTTTATTGTGCTGTGCTGGTTTTTATTGCCCTATTTCCCCCGTTATGCCCTGCTTTGGGCATGTGCGGCGATGGGGGTACAAAATGCCATGATCAGCCATTACAAAGGTGCGATTATCCGAACCACCCATTTGTCTGGTGTTTTGACCGATTTGGGCTTAGCGTTAGGTTATCGCTTACGTGGCTTAGATGTAGATCGCAGACGGATTATTCTCCATTTAGCCATTTTATTTGGATTTTTCATGGGTGGCTTAGTTGCCAGCATGATTTATCCTTATTTAAAATTAAATTCATTCCTTGTCCCTGCGCTGTTAAGCTGGATGCTTAGCGCCGTATATTGGGTTATTTATTTTCGTTATCGACGTAGTCAAGAGTAGTTTCGGAATTTATTATGGTCAAAAATGCATTACAGGCTCAATTGCTAAAAGCCGGTTTAGTCGATAATAAAAAGGCTAAAAAACTGTCTAAACAGGCGGTTCATGAGCAACGTACTGGACAAAGCAACGAAGCCGAATTGAAAGCGAAAATTGCGCAAGACAAGCAAGAGAAACTCGCGAAAGACCAAGCCTTAGATTTAGAGAAAAAACGTCTTCTGCAAGGCAAAGAATTAAAAGCTGCCATTATCCAAATGATCAATCAGCACAAAATTCGCGACATCGATGGCGAAGTGGCTTATCAATTTATTGACGAGAGTAAAATCAAAAAGATTTATCTGAATCAGCAAATTTATAATGCGCTGGTTTCAGGTTCATTGGTGATTGCCAAAGAAAGCGAAAGTTATGCGGTTTTGCCTAAAGCTTTGGCAGATCGTATTAATGACAAAATGGAAGGCTTCATTATTGTCAATAATTCTGAAAAGAATGAGCAAATCACCGATGAAGAAGATCCATACGCAGCTTATGTGATCCCTGATGATTTGATGTGGTAAGTTCAGCTTATCTTTTTATCTTTAATTAAAAATAACGATGTCAATATGCGTATTGGCATCGTTCCAAAATTAAAAATAAGATGGAATAAAACTCCAAAAAATACTCGCTGCCTGATTGCAACATGACACAAGGTCGTTAATTCAGTTTGGGTTCATGTAGCTAAAACGTTATCTTGAGCGATGATTAAAACATAACTATATAAACTATAAAGAATTTTTAAATTTCTATATTGAGGGTGCAGTTTTGCAGCATTTTGCTTTTATCCAGAATATTCAAGATTGGTCAGATCAATATCCATGGTTGGAAATGCTGACCTCTTTAAGTATCTTGATTTTACTGGCAGTTCTTGCAAATTTTATTGCCAAGCAGGTGGTGGTTCGGGGGATTCGCAAGCTTGTCTCCAAGATGAAGTCGGCGAATTCGAGTATTTTTGCTGAACATAATGTTATCCGCCGTATTTCCAACATTGTGCCTGCAATTGTGATTATGAATGGTATCGTGACCGTTCCGCACCTTTCAGAAAAAATAGTCACCTTTATTCAAATGGGCGCGCAAGCCTTTATTTTCCTGACCCTGGCGCTAGCCATCAGTGAATTTTTAAGCATTTTCAATCTGATTTATCAACGTAATCCAAAATCAAGAAATAAGCCGATTAAAGGCTATTTACAGCTAATTAAGCTGATTATCTTTATTGTCTGTGGCTTGATGATTTTAGGCACGTTCCTGAAAAAAGATGTCTTCACCTTGCTCGCAGGCTTTGGTGCCATGGCGGCTGTTCTGATGTTAGTGTTCCAAAATACCATTCTGTCTTTAGTTGCTTCAGTGCAGATTTCATCTTACGACATGGTGCGTATTGGCGACTGGATTGAAATGCCGACCCTGAATGCAGATGGTGATGTCATTGATATGTCATTACATACCATTACCGTGCAGAACTTTGACAAGACTTTTACCACCATTCCGACCAATAAACTGGTGACGGATACCTTTAAAAACTGGCGTGGCATGGCTGCTGCCGGTGTACGCCGTATCAAGCGCTCTATCTATATTGATCAGAGTAGCGTGCATTTTATGACAGAGCATGAACAGCAAAAACTTAAAGAGTTTTTATTGCTCGATCAATACTTGAATACCAAACATAATGAACTGGAAAGCTTTAATCAGCAATTGTCGAATCAGGCTTCATATAATCAGCGCCGTTTAACCAATTTAGGGACATTTCGTGCCTATATCGAGTTTTACTTAAAACAGCATCCCGGCATCGCACAAAATCAGTCTTTAATTATCCGCCAATTACAACCGACCAGTGAGGGTTTGCCACTGGAGATTTATGCTTTTACAAATACCACTGTATGGAAAGATTATGAAGCGATACAATCAGATATCTTTGATCACCTGATTGCGATTATTCCAGAGTTTGGTTTGAAAGTGTATCAGGCTCCTTCCGGCGCAGATTTCAAGCAATTTTCCCCTGTTTCAGCACCGGTAGCAGAACAAAGTGATCCATCAGTTTAAGTTTTAAATTAAAGAGAATGTTATATGTTGCAGTGGTTTGAAAAACTTGTTGATCCTTATCCCACCAAAGGTTTAAACGAACCACTTCCAACGCGCTTTTTCCCTTTTGTCTGGCAAGCGGCAAAAGGCGTTCGCCGGTATTTGCTGTTGCTGGTGTTATGTACCGCAGGCGCTGCAAGTTTTGAAGCCATTCTTTATTCAAAAATTGGCGATTTGGTCAACTGGTTGAGCAAGAGCCAACCTGAAACATTTTTAGCAGAACATACGCAAAATTTGACCCTTTTGACCTGTATTTTGCTGGCCAATATTTTATTCGCCAGTATGCAGTCGATTATCAAGCATCAAATTTTATACAGTTCCTTCCCGATGCGCCTGCGCTGGCGTTTTCACAACCTGCTTTTGCTGCAAAGTCTGGATTTTTTCCATAATGATTTTGCCGGCCGTTTATCTGCCAAAGTCATGCAAACTTCGCTTGCGGTACGTGAGTTCTGGGTAATTTTGGGTGACATGCTGGCCTATGTGCTGATTTATTTTGTCACCATCAGTTTTGTTCTGGGCGCAATTTCCCCTCTGCTGATTTTGCCACTTATGCTGTGGTTGGTGCTGTTTATTACTGCTGCCTGCTATTTTATTCCACGCTTAAGCAAAATTTCCAATAAACAGGCTGATGCACGTGCGGTAATGACCGGTCGTGTAACCGATGCCTATACCAATATTCAAACGGTAAAACTGTTTGCCCATGCGGGTCGTGAAAGTCAGTATGCCAAAGAATCCATGCAAGGCTTTATGATCACGGTGTATAAGCAAATGCGCTTAGGGGTTCGGTATGAAATCAGCATTAATTTACTTAGTGTGGTTTTATATGTCGGTGTTTTAGGGACAGCGATTTGGCTGTGGATCAATGGGCAAGCTCAGCTGGGTATTATTGCTGCGACTACCGCGATGATCTTAAAGCTCAACAGTATTGCTGAATTTATGATGTGGCAATCTTCGGCTTTATTTGAAAATGTCGGTACCATTCAAGACGGCATGAAAACCATGGGGCGCCCGATTAGCATCCAAGACAAGAAAGATGCTCAGCCCTTACAAGTGCAACACGGTGAAATCAAATTTGAAGATGTATGTTTTGCCTATAACAATAAAAATGTCATTGATCATTTAAATTTAACCATCAAACCCGGTGAAAAAATTGGCATTGTTGGCCGTTCCGGTGCCGGTAAATCCACCCTGATCCAATTGCTGCTGCATTTTTACACACTGAACCAAGGTCGTATTTCGATCGACGGTCAAAACATTGCAGATGTGACTCAGGATAGTTTGCGTAAAAGCATTGCCTTGGTGACGCAAGATACCTCTTTATTGCACCGCACTGTGGCTGAAAATATTAAATATGGTCGCCCACATGCAAGCGATGAAGAAATGTTTGAAGCTGTTCGCAAAGCTAAAGCAGAAGATTTTATTCCGCAACTTACCGACTTACGCGGTAAAACCGGTTATGAAGCCTATGTGGGTGAACGTGGGGTCAAACTCTCGGGTGGACAACGTCAACGGGTTGCCATTGCGCGGGTATTTTTAAAAGATGCGCCAATCTTGATTTTAGATGAAGCAACCAGTGCTTTAGACTCCGAAGTTGAAGCTGCAATTCAATCCAGTCTAGATGATTTAATGGAAGGTAAAACTGTTATCGCCATTGCCCACCGTCTGTCGACCATTGCCCAAATGGATCGTTTAGTTGTACTGGATGAAGGGAAAATTGTGGAACAAGGCACGCATGATGAACTTGTCGCCCTGAATGGTATTTATGCGCATTTGTGGCAAAGACAGACCGGCAGTTTTTTGATAGAACAACAAGCATTGAAGAAAAAGGAAGCGCATTAATGCTGTATTTAGAAGATATAAAAATCGGTGATCGTTTCATCAGTCGTGAATATGAAATGACCTTGGAAGAAATCAAGCAATTTGCGCATGCGTATGATCCGCAAGTTTTCCATACCGAGGAAGATCAAGCTAAAGAGCACCCTGTTTTTCAAGGAATTGCAGCCAGCGGCTGGCATACCTGTGCTGTGACCATGCGTTTATGGACAGAATGTTTTCCGGTGGCTTATGGCCTGATTGGTTCAGAATCGAACCTGCGCTGGCCACGACCAACTCGCCCTGGCGATAAAGTTCATGTTGAAGTTGAAATTGTTGCGATTACACCATCAAAAACCAAAACTGACCGCGCTATAGTGAGCTATGTTACCCAGGCATTGAATCAAAATAATGATGTGTTACTGATTTCTACAACGAAAATTGTGGTCTTTAAAAAGGAATTTAAACCTGTTTAATTGAGGGACTTTGAACAGGTTGTCGAACAATTTTAATAGGATGCTGTTTCTTTTCATGCCAATATGAAAAATTAACAAATAGAAAAAACGACTGAGTGCAATGGATAGCGCATGAAAACGATTTCTCCAAGACAAGATCAAGGAATACCCGGAGTTTACGGTCTGCTCCTTTTAGATGTGGTGTCACGTTGGGGCTACAATGCAGAAGCATTGTTTACCCCTTTTCATTTAAGCAGTGAGCAGTTGGCAGAGCCAAATTTTCGTATTCCAACGCCTGTTGCCAATGAACTGGTTAAACACGCATTACGTTTAACCGGTGAACCGACGCTGGGTTTTCATTTGGGTACCCAAATGCGAATTTCCATTCATGGTTTTATTGGCTATGCCATTATGACTGCGCATGATATTAGCGATGCCTTGGTCTTAGCCAACCGTTTTATTCAGCTCCGTCTGCCCTTTTTACAGCTTTATTTTTCTACCTTTGGTGACAAAGCTACCCTGCAATTGCAATGTGATTTTGAGATTGAGCCTTTAAGAACTGAAATTGCAATTGCTTTGACCTTTGGCATTATCAGCATGGCAAAAGCCTTGACTGGATGTGATGAATTATCTGGCGAGATTGATTTTGACTTCCCAAAACCGCCCGGTTTTGAGCGTTATATGGCAAAATTTCCATCGCATACTTTCCGTTTTGAACAACCCCATTTATTGTCTAGCTTTGATAAAAAATACCTGAGTTTAAAAATGGTCAATGCTGATCCTCTTGCCAGCCAGATTGCAATTAACCAATGTGAAGCTGAACTCTCGGCATTAGGTGAACGCCGTCGTTTGTCCATGCGGGTACGTGATATTTTGACCAATTCAGAACAGCATTATTTAAGCATCGAAAATGTCGCTGATCGACTGCATATGTCGGATCGGACTTTAAAACGCCAACTGGCCGCTGAAGGTACCTCATTTTCAACCCTCGTGGACGAAGTGCGTTATCGTCACGCAACCTCGCTGCTTTCCCGAACCGATTACACCTTAGAGCTGATTGCAGATGAACTGGGCTATAGTGATGTGGCCAATTTTAGTCGTGCTTTTAAACGCTGGAGTGGTCGCAGTCCAAGCAATTGGCGTAAAGATCCTTACTTATAAACTTTTGTTTTTATCAAAAAACCTGTATAAAACATGGCAAAAATGATTTGAATATTTTAAAGGAGTCATCCATGAATCACCCTTCAGAATTAAAGTACGCCAGTACGCACGAATGGGTCAAAATTGAAGGTGATCTGGTTGTTACCGGTATTTCCGACCATGCACAGGATGCTTTAGGGGATTTGGTCTATGTGGAAGCGCCAGAAGTAGGTCAGAAAATCACCGCTGGTGAACAAGCGGGTGTGGTGGAGTCGGTTAAAACAGCTTCTGATATTCATGCCCCTGTTTCAGGTGAAGTGGTTGAAGTGAATCCAGCGCTTGAAGATGATCCGGACTTTGTCAATGATGATCCGTATGGCAAGGGCTGGATTTATAAAATCAAGCCAAACAATATGGCAGATGTCGAAAAGTTACTTTCAAGCAGTGAATATGAAGCAGGTTTATAATCCTGTTGTAAATAAAAAAATCAGTCTTTAGGGCTGATTTTTTTATTTCAGGTAATTTTAATTTAAAAAAATCATTCCAAAATCATAATATGATATTAAGTACCAATAAAAATACCAATATTGATTAAATTATTGTATTGCATTATTACATTACTGTACTTTCTAGTAATATTCTTCTAGAATTAATCCCATCCAACGATGATCTGACTTATCTTTAATTATAAAAAATGATTTATAACTAAAAAATAGTGACCTCGATAAGCCTCTTTAGTCGTCTTTTTCTTATAAATTTAGGTAAATTATGACTCCAGTAAATACACAACAGTTATGGAATAAGTCCTTTATTCTATGTCTAGCCAATAATCTTTTTTTGTTTATATTTTATTTTGCACAAACTACAATTTTACCGATTTATATTGTAAATGAATTAGATGGAACTTTAGCTCAGGCAGGTTTAGCCATGACGCTATTTATGGCATCCTCGATTGCCGTTCGTCCTTTCAGTGGTTTAATTATCGAGAAAATTGGTCGAAAAAAAGCGCTTTATATTTCAGAAACTTTGTTCTGTCTTTTTTCATTTGCCTATATTTTTGCAGATAATCTGACTTTTCTTTTAGTGATTCGCCTGTTACATGGTATCTGGTTTAGTATTTTAACCACGGTTACCGTTCCGATTGCCAATGACTTTATTCCTGCAAATCGTAAGGGTGAAGGCATGGGATATTTTGTCATGTCGGTCAACTTGGGGATTGTACTCGGTCCTTTAATTGGTCTGAGCTTGATTCAGCCACTTTCTTATCAAATGGTTGCAGCAATTTTAGCCGGAATTATCTGCGTAGGCTTTGCATTTTGCTTCCTGATTCCAATTCAAGAAAGCATAAAAACCCAAGTTGAAACCGTTAAACGTAAATTATCTGTTCATGATTTTGTTGAAAAGAAAGCCTTGCCCATTTCTATTATGGCCATGATTGTCTCTTTTTCTTACGCCAGTATCATGTCCTTCATTTCGACATTTGCAGAATCAAAAAATTTACTTGCCTATGCCAGTTTATTCTTTGTGATCTTTGCAATTTCCATGATGAGCTTGCGACCGATCACCGGGAAAATTTATGATCGTAAAGGGCCAAATTATGTGATTTACCCTGCTATTGCGCTATTTTCCATTGGGCTGATTGTTTTAAGCCAAATCAATAGCGTGACTGGATTGATAATTGCAGCGGTATTTGTCGGTATGGGCTTTGGTTCAGCTCAGCCCTGCTTGCAAACTATTTCCATTCAGCATTCACCCAAAGATCGAATTGGGCATGCCACCTCAACCTTCTTTACCTGTTATGACATCGGTATTGCGATTGGTTCAATCTTGCTGGGTGTGGTGATTGCTCATCAGGGCTACAGCTTTGCCTATTTGCTCTGTGCATTGATCACGGCATTAAGTTTGGTTTTTTATAAATTATTTGTAGATCGTAAACATACAGCAGCATAAAAAACTTCAAACCAGACTCATATAATAAAAATATGCATCACCCTAAAATTGGATGATGCATATTTTTTATCGTTACGCTTTATAATATTAAAATATTCCTCAACTAAGCTTGGTTCGTCTCCTTGGTTTCACTTTCTTCAGGATTACTTTCCTGCATCATGCTAAATGATGATGCTGAACCAGCTACAAATTGATCCTCTCTAGGACTTTTTAATTTGATCTGTAAACGCAATTCATTCATGGAATCTGCATTACGCAAGGCTTCTTCATAACTAATCGCACCTTCGTTATACAAATCAAATAAGGCCTGATCGAAAGTTTGCATGCCCAATTCACGGGATTTTTTCATGATTTCTTTGATTTCATGCAATTGGCCTTTCAAAATAATATCGCCAATCAAAGGAGTATTCAGCAAAATTTCAATGGCAGCACGACGACCGCTGCCATCTTGAGTTCGCACCAGACGCTGGGAAATAATCGCTTTCATATTGGAAGACAAGTCCATCAACAATTGATTTTTTCGTTCTTCAGGGAAAAAGTTGATGATTCGATCAAGCGCTTGGTTGGCATTGTTGGCGTGTAGCGTTCCTAAACATAAATGCCCGGTTTCCGCAAAAGCAATCGCATGTTCCATGGTTTCGGTATCACGGATTTCACCAATCAAAATTACATCGGGTGCTTGGCGTAAGGTGTTTTTCAAGGCATTGTGCCATGAGTGGCTATCTACCCCCACTTCACGGTGAGTCACCATCGATTTCTTATGCTTATGGACATATTCAACCGGATCTTCAACGGTAATGATATGCCCGGCTGAATTTTCATTACGGTGATCAATCATCGCCGCTAAAGACGTTGATTTACCTGAACCCGTAGCTCCAACGACAAGGATCAACCCGCGTTTTGCCATCATTACGTCTTTTAATGTTTCAGGCAGTTTTAACTTGGTAAAATTTGGAATTTCCGCAGTAATGGTTCGAATCACCATGCCGACTTGTAACTGTTGTTGGAATACATTGATCCGGAAGCGGGAAACATCGGGAACGCTAATGGCAAAATTACATTCGAGTTCTTTTTCAAATTCCTGGCGTTGTTTTTCATTCATTAAACTGTAGGCAAATAATTTTGTCTTATCTGCAGTTAATACCTGTTGCCCAATCGGTTTCATTAGGCCTTGATGTTTAATGCTGGGCGGAAAATCGGCTGAAATAAATAAGTCCGAGCCGCCATATTCCACCACCTTAGTCAGCATATGAAATATTATTTTACGCGCTTCTTCCAATAATTCCGCACTATACATATTTTTCCCCATTTAAAATTATTTCAAGTACTCTGCAATATCGATAGTAAATTGTATTTATTAAACAATTAGTTATTACTGAGTATCAATTTCAATTATTGTGCCTAAAGAAGCTATATGACTCAAATTTGTTAATTCCAATCAGTTAAAAGAATTAATAAAAAATGTATAGAGCATCAACAAAGTATTGTTCTAAATTTAAACAGACAACATAAATGTGCTTATAAGAAACAATAAAGCCCCGATCAACGGGGCTTTATTAGAAAATAATCATGTTTTTTAAAAATATTAAGCACTACGCTTTAATTGAGAAATACGCAGTGAATCTGCAATTTCCAATAAAAGTTGCTGGGTTTTATCCCAACCTAAACAGCCATCAGTCACAGATTGGCCATAGGTCATCTCACATGAAATCTTTTGCTGACCATCAACCAGATAGCTTTCTAGCATCACGCCACGAACATTGCTTTGTACGCGTTCATCTACAATGGTACGTAAAACTTCAGGTTGTAATAAGGGATTTTTGTGACTATTACCATGACTACAATCAATCACCAAGGCAGGCAATTCACCTTTAGCTTTTTCTTTAATGTTCTCGATTTCAGCCAATTGATAATTAGGACCCGAATTTGCACCGCGTAAAATCAAATGCGCTTTCGGGTTGCCTTGTGATTCTAAAATACAAGGTAATCCTGATTGGCTCATTCCTAAGAATTCATGTGGATGTGAAGCCGATTGAATGGCATCAAGCGCAATTTGAATGGAGCCATCTGTGCCATTTTTGAAACCAATGCTGTAAGGCATATGGCTTGAAATTTCACGGTGAATTTGCGATTCGCTGGTACGGGCACCAATTGCACCCCAAGCCAGTAAATCATCGAAATATGCAGTCGCCATCGGGCTTAAAATTTCCGATGCAATCGGCAAACCCATTTCTATAATTTGCAGATATAACTCACGTGATTTTTCCAAACCCAATTGCATGTTGGATGAACCATCTAAATTTGGGTCATATAAAAAACCTTTCCAACCAATCGTGGTACGTGGTTTTTCAATATATGCACGCATCACCAGAAAAATTTGATCTGATACTTGGCTTTGTAATTGTTGTAGTTTTTCAGCATATTCAAGTGCAGAAACGGGATCATGAATTGAACATGGACCGGTCACCACCATCAAACGATGATCTTTGCCATCTAGAATATTTTCAATGGTTTGACGCTGCTCGGCAATTTGTTGAGCCAGTTTTGCAGATAAAGGAAATTGTGCCTTCAATTGATGAGGCAAACTTAAAGTGGTTTCTTTCGCAGTCGTTTGCGTTTGTTGTAAAGCAGTATTTAAAGCATTCATTGGTCTTTCCTGGGGACTTTTTTCAGTCCCATCTTTTATTTGAGCGTTATGGGTCTAATGGATTGCAAGGCAAGCGTCATCATTTGACTAAAGTAAAACCAATAAGAGTTGCTAAAATATGAGTAATTTAATGTTTTCATGAGCTAGCTCCAAAAAGTGTAAGAAAAATAAAGCATAAAAAAACCTGATCAGGGTTGCCGATCAGGTATTAACTTGGTGGGCAACCATTTCTTGCCCGAACGCGTTCAGGCAATTATCTAAATTGCCAAAAATAATAACGTGCGTTTGAGATGACTGGTTGCTTTAACATCTTTATTTCTTCAAAAAAGTATGTGTCTTAAAATTAAAATACGCTGTATTCATCAATTTGACAAGAATTTTATATAAAATAAAAATACATAAATCAGTCAACTTTTACTTATATATTGTTTAAAAATAAAGTGCACTCCTTAGACTTCAATTTCATCGTTTTTTATTTTCACATTTTTTAGATCAATTTTTTAATATCTGAATCCTGCTGGGTAGTTTCTATAAAAATAAAAGACCATCCATTGACATTAAAAGATAAAATGCGTTCTATACCGAAGGCTTGATGTGTTTACCACATATAACGAAGGATGTATTCATGTTCCAACATGTTGATAGTTATGCAGGTGATCCGATTCTTTCTCTTATGGAAGAGTTTGGAAAAGACCAACGCTCTCATAAAGTTAATCTAAGTATTGGACTTTATTACAATGAAGAAAATATTGTTCCTCAATTAAATGCCATTAAAGCCGCCTATAAAAATATTGAAGCGACCAATGATCAGGTCAAGCTCTATTTACCCATGGATGGTTTGAAGTCTTATAATCAGGCAACTCAAGCTCTTGTTTTAGGTCAAAATAGTCCAGCCCGTCCTGATGGTCGTGCGGTAACGATCCAAACCTTAGGCGGTTCTGGCGCACTTAAAGTGGGTGCAGATTTTCTTAAAAAATATTTTCCGGAATCTGATGTTTGGGTCAGCCAGCCGACCTGGGAAAATCATATTGCCATCTTTAATGGGGCTGGCATTCACTCACATTTCTATCCTTATTTTGATGCAGCGACCAATGGCGTTAATGTGCCAGCCATGCTGGAAAAATTAAGCCAGCTTCCGGCAAAAAGCATTGTGCTGTTACACCCGTGTTGCCATAACCCGACAGGTGCAGATTTAACAACTGCTGAATGGGATCAAGTGATTGAAGTATTGAAAAAACAGGATCTGATTCCTTTCCTTGATATTGCCTACCAAGGTTTTGGCCAAGGTTTAGAACAAGATGCGTATGCCATTCGTGCTTTAGATCAGGCAGGCATGAATTTTATTATTAGCAATTCATTCTCTAAAATTTTCTCACTCTATGGTGAGCGTGTGGGTGGCTTAACTTTTGTTTGTGATGATCAAGCTACTGCACAAAAAGTATTGGGTCAGTTAAAAGCCACTGTACGACGTATTTACTCAAGCCCTCCAACTACAGGTGCCTTGCTGGTGGATAATGTTCTGAATGATGCTGATCTGACTGCACAATGGGAAGCTGAACTGAAAGAAATGCGCGAACGTATTATTAAAATGCGTCAAATTTTGAATCAGAAATTAAGCCAAGCTTTGCCTGAACGTGACTTTAGTTATCTGGTCAAACAGCAAGGGATGTTTAGCTACACAGGCTTAACGGCTGAACAGGTTGATATATTAAAAGATCAATATGCTATCTATCTCGTTCGCAGTGGTCGTATGTGTGCAGCCGGTCTAAATTTAAATAATATTGATTATGTTGCTGAGTCTATTGCAGAAGTCATTAAAGCCACTGCTTAAACAAGCTGATATAAAAAAACGGGCTATATGCCCGTTTTTTATTTTGAAAAAGATTAATCTTTAAAATGTACGACTGTACGAATTGATTTACCTTCGTGCATCAAGTCAAAAGCGTCATTAATTTTGTCTAGACCCATGGTATGCGTTACGAAAGGTTCAAGTTGAATCTCGCCTTTCATTGCATCTTCAACCATGCCCGGAAGTTGTGAACGACCTTTTACCCCACCAAAAGCAGTGCCTTTCCAGGTACGACCAGTGACCAACTGGAACGGACGGGTCGAGATTTCCTGACCTGCTCCGGCTACACCAATAATCACGGATTGTCCCCAACCCCGGTGTGCACATTCAAGTGCAGAACGCATCACATTGACGTTACCAATACATTCAAACGAATGGTCTACGCCCCAACCGGTCATTTCAACAATGACTTCCTGAATCGGTTTGTCATATTCTTTTGGATTTAGGAAATCTGTCGCACCGAATTCTTCAGCCAGTTTGAATTTTTCTGGATTGGTATCGACCACAATAATTCGACCCGCTTTGGCTTGGCGAGCACCTTGCACAACCGCAAGACCAATACCACCTAAACCAAACACTGCAACTGAGTCGCCTGCTTGAACTTTTGCAGTATTATGTACCGCCCCAATACCTGTGGTTACGCCACAACCCAATAAACATACATGTTCAGGGTTTGCATCGGGGTTGATTTTCGCCAATGATACTTCTGCAACAACGGTATATTCACTGAAAGTTGAACACCCCATGTAATGATAGATTGGCTGACCATTATAAGAAAAACGTGTTGTACCATCTGGCATTAAGCCCTTACCTTGAGTCGCACGAACTGCGACACACAGGTTGGTTTTTCCAGATTTACAGAATAAACATTCACCACATTCAGCGGTATAAAGTGGAATGACGTGATCGCCCGGTTTAACACTGGTCACGCCTTCTCCGACCTCTACAACAATGCCGGCACCTTCATGACCCAATACCGCCGGAAAAACACCTTCAGGATCCTCACCGGATAAAGTAAAGGCATCGGTATGACATACGCCGGTATGGGTGATTTTCACCAAAACTTCACCTGCTTTCGGTGGAGCAACATCCAGTTCAACAATTTGAAGAGGTTGACCCGGTCCAAATGCGACTGCAGCACGTGATTTCATGAAATACCATCCTTTATTTGATTCTTTAACAGATGAGCTACAGTAACCGCTTTTTATTGTCCGATTCAACCTATAACATGATGATAATATGTACGTATAACTTTATGACTTCATAACAATTATGCAAATTAGACACTCTACTCAAGCTGTCTTACTTTCATTTGCAGTCATCACACTGACAGGATGCAGTTTGCCGATGAATGAATCGAAAAAGCCATCTTCTATTCACGTTCATGCCGAACACTGGTTAAATGGTTCCAATGTTGATGTACAAATGGCACAAGGTCTAACGGCTTATTTGACTTTAGATGATGCTTTTATCAGTATTGCCTCGAGGCTGCATCTGATTAATAAAGCGCAATATAATATCGATTTGCAATACTACATCTGGGAAGATGACTCAATTGGTCACATGATGCTGGCTGAACTGCTCAAGGCCGCAGATCAAGGGGTAAAAATCCGTTTATTAATTGATGACCAGAATGGTTCTCAACTCGATGCAACCTTAAAACAACTGGCACAGCATCCCAATTTTGAAATTAAAATATTTAATCCTTATACCTTTAGAGCTAGAAAATTACGCTTATTTGATTATTTTTTTCGTTTCAACCAAATCAATCACCGTATGCACAATAAGCTGATTATTGCCGATGGTGCAATTGCGGTTACCGGTGGACGCAATATCAGCCGTGAATACTTTGATGCAAGTGAAAATTTCCAGTTTACCGACATGGATATTCTGTTCTATGGAAATGCAGTCGACCATGCCAATCAGGTGTTTCAAGACTTCTGGAATGATGATTTAAGCTATTCAGTCCAACAACTGTTGGGCGATGCCAAGCCAGAACAACTTGCCAAATTGCGCAAATATTATGAACTGACGGCTTTACAAAAAGATCAGCTAAAAAAACGGATTGAATTGGCAGAAAAACAAATCAATCAGCACTTAAAAGACAGTCCTATCAATTGGGCAAAAGCACATTTTGTCGCAGACTCACCGGATAAAATTCGTGGAGAGGCAACTCATGATCAGCTCATTTATCGTCAGATGCTGAATATTATGGGTGAACCGAAGCAGCATCTTGAACTGGTTTCTGCCTATTTTGTACCGACCCGTAAAGGTACAGATTATTTAGCCACGCTGGTCAAAAACAATGTTGAGGTTCGAGTATTGACCAATTCATTCTTGGCCAATGATGTTCCTTTGGTACATGCCTTTTATAAAAAACATCGTCATAACTTATTGCAAAGTGGGGTCAAACTTTATGAGTTTAAGCCCTATATTGAACGACATAAACGCACCTGGTATGAAGTGGTTACAGGCAATGTGATTCCCGCAAAAAATAAAAATGCCTCAAGCTTGCATGCAAAATTCTTTGATATTGACGGTATGGTGTTTATTGGTTCATTTAACTTTGACCCACGTTCAGCCAATTTAAATACTGAAGTAGGATTGGTGGTTGAATCAGATGTACTTCAAGATCAGATTTCTACATCACTGGATCAATACCTGCCGCAAATTGCTTATGAATTAAAACTCAACCCACAAGGGGAAGTCATTTGGCTGGATCATCAAAAAAATGGTTCTATCATTGAATACAACCAAGACCCAGAAAGCACCAAATTCCAAAGATTTGCGATGAAAGTGGTGTCTTATTTCCCAATTGAATGGCTGATGTAATGACAAGTGAATGACATCAAAATACACATCGTGCTTTTAGTTCCAGTGATATTTCAATATTGTTATGACTTATAAGATCTTGAGGGCTATTTATACATATTTTAGATCAATCAACACAATGATTTTACTCATTTCCTGATTTGCTTTAATATTCCACTTTTCGAGTTTTTAACTCATTTATCTCCTGATCGTGACCCTCTGAAATGCAATTTTTTGATTTAAGTCGTCAATTTAATTTAAGTGATATTTTAACACCCTGCAAAACACTGAATCAGCTTGGACAACAAGAATGGTTTTTAGCCAAAGTTCGTGTGGAATATGACTGCTTGTCTGATTCTGAAATTCTTGAAGGTCAGGCGGTTTTGAAATCCAGTGAAAATATTCAACTGGAATTGGAATGGATAATTCAGGATACCGGTACAGAATTGCAGGTCTTATTTAAAGGCATTGAAACTGAAGCAAACGAAGAAACCTTGCTCTTGGTTAAAGACGCTCAAATTGTCGATAGTGAACAAAAGAAAATTTCTATACAAGCCTTAAGCCTTTGGATTGATGGCACATTACTACCGATGCTACCGAATATTCGCCGTGAAATTAAATCCCGTTTAAATTTATGGGACTATGTTGAATATGATGGATAGGTGTTGAAATCCATTCAAACTGATTTAAATAGCTTGATTTAATTTTTGAAACCCGATTTTGGCATGAATGACCAGTCAGATCGCTAGAAACTGTATTCAACTTTTCCTCAGATTACTGAATAATATTAAAAATAATAAAAAGTGAAATCAAAAATGAATCATCATGAATGGTCCCATATTCACAAAGTCGTGAATGACGCGCAAAAAGCTGCAATGCACTGCTCTATTGCCACTGTTGATGCACAGTTTCAACCCACCATCACGCCTATAGGCACTTTATTTCTTAAAGACAACCAAACCGGTTTTTTTCTTTGATACGTATGCTGAATCTTTTAAAGAAAATTTGCCCCAGAATAATAAAGCCTGTATTCAAGCGATTAATAGCAGCCGATTATTTTGGTTGAAATCGCTATTAAAAGGTCAATTTAGTGATTATCCGGGTGTGCGACTCTATGTCGAAATTGGGGAACTACGCCCTGCTACTCATGAAGAATTAGCTCAAATTTCACAGCGTATTCAAAGTCTGAAATGGACTAAAGGCAGTCAACTCATCTCATCTGGTCTGATTTTACTCAGGTACGGGATTTTAGCGTGCAATCTTTTAGATGGGTGAAATATCCAAAGATGATGCCATTCAATATTCAAGCTTACTCATAGTAAGCCTATTTCCTCAAATAACTGACTATAGGCTTCAGCTTTTTTCTCTATCGCAAGTGGATAAGCCCGTGATGAAGATGGCATGCGATATAAAGTCAGGTCACGTTCAGCAAAATAAGCTTTTGAAGATTCGCCAATCACCGGTTTAAGTGTTCCTTCAGGCATAGAAAGCATTAAAGTATCTGTGGCTTTATCGCCTGTGGTCATAATGCTGTGACATTGAGGAATCTGTTGTAGCAACTTGGCTATATCAGTCGGCTTGGCAATTTGCAAAAATTTATCCGAAGCATTGCCTTTGAGGCGAATGATTTGATAGGCCGTATCAAAAATTGCTATGCCTTTTTCCGTTAAAAATTCACGGATCTGCTGTTCCTTGAAATTTTTATTCGCGATATCTAAAAAGTGTTCTTTATTTTGAAAGAAAACCAAACCAAAAATCTTCCACATGTCATTTTGATAGTTTGGATAATAGAACTCCATTTTCCATCGGCTTTTAGGTGGTGGAAAACTCCCCATCATAAGCAATTTGGCATTTTGGGGTAAAAAGGGTTCAAGTGGATGAGTTTCAATTTCCAGTTCGGTGGTCATAACAGCCCATTTATCAGTCTTTAGCCTAATTTAAAACATTTGACGGATTTTATCTGCCACCTGTTCACCCCAAAGTGCATAAATTTCCTTGCTTGGATGAAAGCCGTCTGCTGCCATTTCCAAGTTTAAGCTTTTAAATCGTGCTAGATCATATTCAATCCATTGCATATTGGCTTGCTGCTGCACTAATTTCCCAAGAGTTTTGTTCATGCCTTTGGCATATTGTCCAAATAGCCATGCCAGTGGATTGGGTAAAGATGGAAACATGTTCATCGGTGGCACACCAGCGGCAATAACCAATTCAGGTGTAAATTTCTGGTTAATCTCTGCATAAAGTTGTTGCTGTTTTTGAATCCAGTTTTTAGGTGGTGTAAGTTTGGTAATGTCATTCACTCCGACAGAGGTAATCACCACATCAAAGTGTTGAGCCGACATATTTTTGGCAGTTTTAATGACTTGCCCTGTGGTATGTCCTGTTTTCGCTTCCAGCATATAACTGATTTGGTATTGATCTTTTAACTGATTTAACACCGCACCCAATAAAGCATCTTCCTGAATTTCAACCCCGACGCCTGCTGCTGCAGAATCACCTAAAATTAAAATAGACAGCGGCTTTCCTGTTCCGATAATCCCCTGACGGTTTCCTTCGGGTTCTGCTAAGCGTAAGGTATTTTTTTTGACTGCATTGCCTTGAATAATCAGGGATGGAATAAGGGCGATAGTCGAAATTTTTAAAAACATAAAGGATGCAAGTAGCGGAAAATCAAGATCAATATACGATTTTACCTTGTTAAAAGCATTGACCCAATGTGCATATTGTTAGAACTATCAAGAGCATCATCATTTGCTTGATCTTTTTGTTAATACGATTCGAGCATGATCATTTCAACGATCAGACGTTAATAATAAGCCGTTACTGTTTCATCTAAAGCGGAACTTCTATTCAGAATATATCTTCTTTCAATTATTCTAAAAATTCAGTTTGATCTGGTTATACTAAAAATGCAGCTTTTCAGTAAATTAATAAAAATTTATTCATAAGAAATCTAAAGGACTGCATTTTTTGGAAAAATTACTTACTTTTTTTCTGGAATTCATATTAAAGTATCATTTGGAAATTTAAACACGAAACTCTCATAAATTTATTATTGACTTAGCCAAGAGTAATCAATATGGACTATTGGAATAGTGTTTTATTAATAGCAATAATTGCAATAGTTGGGCTCAGCGTTATCACCTTGATTGTCGGCTGTAAAATTTGGAAAAATCTTGTCGTTACACTTATCATTGCAACTCTCATCAGCTTTCTCATTTTATGCGCGATTAGCTTTTTGTGGAGTCAGGGGATTTATGTACCTTGGAGCAATAATAATCTTTGGAATGAGGTTTTCACTGTTGAAATGGGACTCATGAGTTTTGTTATCGGTGGAGTGAGCACCTTCATGATCATGTTAGGCATCCTGATTTCTAAAAATAATAGATAATTGCGTCGCTATGACGACCTTAATGTGTTTATTAAAAATCTTGGAAAAATAAAAGGCGCATTCAGCGCCTTCGATTCATTCGCTCCTCAACCCAACTTGTTTACCCACTTTAGTGGCAATACTTTCATTGCCAAACCTAATGGCAACCAAGGCCATTCTGGGACATAAGCTTTGACGGGTGCTTTTTCAATGGCTTTGACCAGTAAATGCGATCCTGTTTTTTCATCCACTTCAAAAGGTAATTTCTTCGCGCCTTCATTCAGTTCGGTACGAATATAACCCGGAAAAATGGTGGTGACTTTAATTGGCGTATCAATCAGTTCTGCACGAATACCTTCTGCCAAATGTGCAACCCCTGCCTTGCTTGCGCCGTACGCGGTTAAATGTTTAGGCATGCCACGCATTGCACTCATTGATGAAATCATCACCAGATGACCAGAATTTTGCGCACGGAAAATTTCAACAGCCGCTTCACATTGCGCTAAAGCAGAAATAAAGTTGGTTTCTACCGTGGCACGGTTAATTTCAAAATTGCCTTTACCAATACGACGACCGTCACCTACACCTGCATTCACAATAATGCGGTCAATCGTGCCAAATTCCTCTTTGAAAGCTTTAAACACTTCAAAGACTTGATCGTAATTGGTCACGTCCAAAGTTTTCGCAATCACTTTAATGCCATATTTGCTTTCAAGTTCTTGCTTTAAAGTTTCAAGACGCTCCAAACGACGTGCACAAATGGCAAGATTATAGCCTTTTTGTGCAAATTCACGTGCCATTCCCGCACCAATACCTGAGCTTGCCCCAGTAATTAAAACCGTTTTTGCCATGATCTATTCCTTGTCTATTTTTTAATATCAAATCCATGTCAGTAATTGAGGATCTTCAGCTTTAATAAAATGATGTTCGTTTAAACTCAGTAATTGTGGCTCGTTTCCAACCAGACGTAATGTGGTCATACTGGTATTGGTAATCGCCCAGTTCAATGCAAAAGTACGATTTGGATTAAGCTCGAGTAATTTTCCTGCCGCCACTGAAATCACCCCACCCGAGGTAAATACCACGGCATAACGCGGTTTGGTTTTTGCCAATTCATCACATAAATTTTGTAGTGCCGTTTCTACCCGGCTTTTAAAATCTGGCCAGGATTCATCATATTCATGGTGATAGTCACCACCGGTCCAGCGCTCAATGGCACCTTCAAAAATTTTGGCTAAATACGCCCGTGGATTGACTTCATTTTCGACATCCTGTTTTAACAAATGCGGTTCATTAAAACGCGGTTCATATTGGGCAAAAACCTGTTGATGGTTGAACTCGTTCCATGCACTGTCGGTTTGAATTTCTGCCTCGGGAAAACATTCAGCCAAAGCAAGATTGGCAGTTTGTTGATGGCGCTGCATTGAACCGGCAACGACATAAGGTTCTTCTTTCAGAATTTGATTGAAATACTGACCCAATAATTTCGCCTGTAATTCGCCATTCGGTGAAAGTTTGTCATAACTTTCCGCACCAAATGAAGCCTGTCCATGACGAATCAGATAAATTGTGGTCATTTTACTTTTCCTAAAATTTCCTGAAGTTTTACTTTATATTTCTGTGCAATATCATTGGCTTCGAACTTCTGTTTACCAATTAGTTTTAAGGCACGAATATGTAAAGCATGAATGACGATCCAGAAATCCTTAAATGCGGGATTATTGGTTTGTTTATGGTGATAACGGTAATAAATTTGTTGCGCGATCACGGCTAAACGGAAAATGCCGAACACTTCATAGAAGGTCCAGTTTTCAGGCTGCAGACCCGTTTTTTCCAAATAATAATCGACCACTTCTTTACGGGTAAACATGCCTTTTAAATGAGTGGGCTGACGACGTGTCGCTTTAAAAATTTGATTGTCAGTCTCTTCCACCCAATATGCCAAAGCTGAACCCAAATCCATCAGTGGATCGCCCAAAGTTGCCATTTCCCAGTCCAGTACGCCAATGACCTGTGTGGGATGATTCGGATCTAAAATTACATTATCAAAACGCCAGTCATTGTGGATGATGCAGCTGGTCGAATCCGCAGGAATATTGTCTTTGAGCCAGTGACGTACATATTTAAATGAAGGTACATTGAAGGTTTTGGCTTTTTCATAACGTGCATCCCAACCTTCAACCTGACGACGACAATAGCCGTCGCCTTTACCCAGTTTTTCCAGCTCTGTCCCTTGATAAGGGACTTGATGCAGTTCAATCAACTTATCAATGACATTGATGCACAATTCGTGAACTTGAGCTTCGTTAAAATGCAGTTCTTTAGGTAAATTGGCCCGTGGAATAATGCCTTCTATCCGTTGCATGACATAGAAGTCACAACCAATCACGGATTCGTCCTGACACAATGCCACCATTTTAGGCAGTACAGGATAGAACGGTGCCAGATTTTTTTGCACATTGTATTCACGTGCCATGTCATGAGCTGATTTGGCTTTAGTACCTTTAGGCGGACGCCGTAGAATTAAATCAGCATTGTCGTATTTCAAACGGTAAGTCCAGTTTGAAGCTCCCCCTGAATATTGAGTGACTTCTACCTGACCCTGTAAATCAATCCCTTGTGCCTTTAACCAGTTTTCTACCGCGATTATGTCCAGTTCTTCGCCCGGACGAACATTTCCACTCACATCAATGACTGACATTGTTATTTTCCTAAATCTTCAATTTCAAAAGACTTCTTACACCATCTTATTTATACCTTTTTCATTTTCCATTGACAGGAAAATTTGTACAAAGTTGTAAGAAGTCTCATCTACAATATTTTTTAGATATTACTTGCGATGTGAACCGTAACCACGTTTTGCCAATTCAAGTTTGGCAATCATGCCTTTATGCACTTCATCGGGACCGTCGGCCAAACGCAGGCTACGTGCTTGAGCAAAGAAACCTGTCAATGGGGTATCACGTGAAACCCCTGCACCGCCGTGAATCTGGATCGCCATATCCACCACTTTCTCCAGCACACTTGGCGCAACCACTTTAATCGCAGAAATTTCAGTTAAAGCAGCCATATTACCTAAAGTATCCATTTTATAGGCGGCATACAAAGTTAAAAGACGTGCTTGATCTATGGCAACACGGGCTTCGGCAACACGTTCCAGATTACCGCCCAATTTTAAAATTTCTTTACCAAAAGCAGTTCGGCTCATGCCGCGGTCAATCATCAACTCTAATGATTTTTCTGCCGCGCCGATACAACGCATGCAATGATGAATACGTCCTGGCCCCAAACGACCTTGGGCAATTTCGAAACCTTGCCCTGCACCGCCAATAAAGTTGGCAACCGGAACACGCACATTATTGAAACTGATTTCGCCGTGACCATGTGGTGCATCATAATCACCAAAAACCGGCAACATCCGTTCTATTTTCACACCCGTAGTTTCTACAGGAACCAGAACCATGGAATGTTGATGATGACGGTCTTTACTTTCATCTGGCGTATGCGCCATAAAAATGATGATTTTTGCGTTTGGATCACCCAAACCTGACGACCACCATTTACGGCCATTTAAAACAATTTCATCACCTTCAATGACCGCCGTCGCCTGCATATTGGTTGCATCACTTGAAGCGACATCGGGTTCCGTCATACAAAAGACTGAACGAATTTTGCCTTCAAGTAAGGGCATTAACCACTGCTGTTTTTGTGCATCAGAACCATAACGCCACAACACTTCCATGTTGCCACTGTCAGGTGCATTACAGTTAAATACGGTGGGTGCAATTAAACTGCGGCCTGTCAGTTCGGCAATATGGGCATATTCCTGTACAGATAAACCTTGGCCTAAAACAGGATCAGGCAGGAACATGTTCCAAAGCCCAGCTGCTTTGGCTTTATTTTTAAGAACGTCTATTTGCGCTGGCCACTGCCATGTTGTCCAGTCACCACCTTGATTCAGCGTATGAACTTCATTCCAAAATTCAGTTTCAATCGGTTCAATTTCATTTTTTATAAAGGTTTTGGTACATTCTACAAAATCTTGTGCACGTGCTGATAATTCAAACATGCTAACTTCCCTCTAAATATTGTCATCACTGCTCTTTACAACACCTTATCTTGAAAACTACTATGAACAAAATGATTTAATTCAATACAACACTATGAATAGTATTCATAATAAAAGTACGATGGGTAGTACAGTTGATATGGCCATCTTCCACCGTATCGATATTAATTTATATCCACTTTTTATTGCGATTTATGAGCAAAGAAGTATTTCAAAAGCTGCTCAAATTTTATGTATCACCCAATCTGCTGCCAGCCATGCCTTACAACGGCTAAGACAGCATTTGCAGGATGATTTATTTGTCCGTGCAGGCAGCAAAATGTTACCCACACCCTTTGCTGAACAAATTTATCCGGTGATTAAAAATGCCTTGATTGCAATTCAAAGCATTTCAATCCAAAAACAAAATTTTGACCCGAGCATGGTGCAGACTTTAAAAATTGCAGTGCATGATGAAATCGAGCCGATTATTTTCCCTAAACTGGTGGAACATTTTCATCAACTCAATTTAGCGATCCAATTTTCCAGTATCAAGCTAGACCGTAAAAATGTCCTGACCGATCTTGCTACTCAGCAGATTGATTTTGTGATTGATTTAGAACAAAACTTTGGGGACAAAATTCAATTTGAAAAACTGGTGCAAGACCAATTTGTGGTGTGTACTCAACAGCAAAGCATGACCGAAGATATTTATTTGGCCTCACCGCATATTGGTGTTTCATCACGACGTACCGGGGTTTTGGTGGAAGATATTTATTTGAACCGAAAACAACTTTCCCGTCAGATTTTTTTACGCTGTCAGCACTATTTAACTGCCCTCCAAATTTTAAGCCAGCAGCCTCAAGCCATTCTTACTATTCCTAAAAATATACTGGTTCATTTACAATTGGCCGATGGTTTGAATATTTTTGATGTTCCTGTAGAACTTCCAAATATTGATTTGGGAATGTATTGGCATAGGGATTTGGAATTAAATTCACGGCATATTTTTTTGCGAAGCGAAATTTATAAAATTTTTGCTTAGGCTATTTTGTAGAGATTCATTTATTCTACTTAGGCTATTTATTAAGAAACAGATCATCTTTGATGGTTTATAAAATGCTTAGGCTATTTTATTACTACAAAATAAAACACTAAGTGTTTAGCTTTTAAGCCCTGCAAATAATGGCTTTAACCTACCATGCTCCATCTCCTAGCTGTATCGATATACGGCTAATTTTTAAGGATTTGGGTTATAACTTTGTTGCATCTCTCTACGACCTGGCAAATTGTGCTAGGGCTATTCGCTTTATGTATTTCCTATTATTTACTGCATAAAATTACCATTTACTTAAAGGATATATTTCGTCCGTTTAAAAAAGGTAAAAAATATTGGTGCCGTGTTAATGCAGTGAGCGACGGCGATACCCTCACCTGCTACCGTTTTAATATCAGACGTTCTGAAACCAAGTTACGCTTTGCTTATGTGGATGCACCTGAATCTAGTCAAAGCTATGGCAAGGAATCCCAGCGACTGGTCCAAAGTATGGTCAAAGATAAAATGGTTCGAGTGAAAATTACCGATATCGACCGTTATGGACGCTGTGTCGGTGTGGTCTATCGTTATCGTAAAAATATCAATGAAGAGATGGTCAAACGCGGTGCCGCTTGGGTCTATGAAGAATATATCAAGGATAAAAATCATCTGCACTATATGATGTCACTTCAAGACAAAGCCAAAAAACAGAAAAAAGGTTTATGGAAAAGTTCGCGTCCTGTACGTCCGAGTGTTTATCGTAAACAGAATAAATAACAGGATTAAATTTTTATTATAAAAAAATATCAGATGGCTTTATATCAGGCGCGCCAATTCATTGTGTATGAGTTGGCGGAGTTCTTTCATACACAGTTTAATTTCAGTATCGTTAAGTGAACTAAAACCCAGCACAAAACCATATTCACGATCATATTCATAAAACTGGCTTAGACGTGTAATTGCAATATTGTGTAGCTCTGCACCATTTACCAAAGCTTGTTCAAGGGTATTTGGAATCTCTGCTTTAAAATAACACGCAACCTGCATACTCGGATGATGCTGTTTCACAAAACAGAATTCAGATAAATAAAACTCAAAACAACGCATAAACGTTTGGTAGCGCTTTAAATAGAGCTGCTGCATCTGTCTTAAATATTCAGCGTAGTACCCGCGTTGCATAAAATTTCCAAGTAAAACCTGAAAATATTGAGACGGCGCACTGCCATCAATATAATTGCGATAGCGCTTAAAAGGCTCAATTAACGCTTTGGGTAAAATCAAATAAGAAAGTCTTAAACTCGGTAGAATATATTTACTGAAAGAACCCAGATAAATCGTTCTCTGGTAAGAGTCTAAACCTAAAATGGCGGTGTTTTGACTTTTATTCAGTAACAGTGAATCATAGTCATCTTCAAGAATATAACTATTATTTTTCTCTGCATATTCAATAATTTGTTCTTTGCGTGTTGCACTCATTTGAATGCCGCTGGGATACTGATTCGCCGGAGTCACATAAATTGCTTTTGCATCCTGAATATCGGCACAATCCTGTATTTTCAAACCTTCACGATCTAAACCAATACATTTTAAATCCAGATTCATATGCTTAAAAAGTTGATAGGCATTCGAATAATATGGATTTTCCATAATGATTTTATCATTCGAATTAAATAATACCCGTCCACAGAGATATAAAGCTTGCTGTGTGCTATTCACAATAAGCACTTGCTCTGCAGATATTTGGGTATTACGATTTAAATTAATGTGCTGAGCAATTTGCTGACACAATAAATCATCACCAGCTGCATTATCTTTTAAGAAAATATTTAATCCATATTGGCTTAGCGCATTTTTTTCAGTTTCGTACCATTTTTTAAACGGGAAATTACGTATTTCAGGCATGCCATCGGCAAAAAAATTCAGGTTTTGATCAAAAAATAGATTTTCTAATTGCTCGGTATTTTCTGGAAGTCGGTATTCAACTGCTTCAGATGCTAGCTGTTCTACTTTTAGGTGTGCCCTAATAAACGTACCTTTGCCTTTCATCCGTTGCAATATACCTTCTTGTTCTAATTGAGCATACACTTTTTCTACCGTGTCACGAGATATCCCTAGGTGTTCGGATAAAAACCGTGTGGATGGACATTTAAAATCGGACTGCAGGTTTAATTTCGGCAAGGTTGCTTTAATGGCTAAATATATTTTGGTTCTTAATTTATTTTCATTGGTCTGTGCAAAATTTTGGCTTAACAATTGGATAAATTCATTTTGTTTCATTACACAACCTGCACGCATCCAACTTATATTTATTTCACAATAATCAAAAATGCCTTATCGAAACAAGGCATTATTTTCAGAAGATCTTCATCCTGTGAGCGAAACATCTATTGATTCTGTACCTTGGCTGCTTCAGCCAGCTTCTTCTGATGTGAAGGCATATACTCTGGCTCATTGGTTACTGCCAGGAAGAAAAACCCAAGGAACATGCAGCCTAATAACAGGCTAATTCCGACCACTAAATATGGAAAAGGCTTTTTAGGTTCGTTCATTAGCATACCTCAATTTCGATTCAAGATTGTTTTTAAAGATGGTTTCGGTAAATTCACCAAAAACGGATAATTTTTCAAAAAGATGTTCGCTATACATCAAATCGTCAATCAAATGCGCTGCATCGTTTAATTTCATATGAAACTGGCGGCTGACTAAAGGTGCATTTTCCTGCGCGATGCTTTCACAGACTTGTGCCAATTCTGGTGTCTTTCTTTTCCAGAATAGTTTTTTAAAATCAATTTCTGGCAAATTAAACTGTTTATGAGCCAGTAAAATTTCATCTATCCGGACTTGGAATAAACTTTCTAGTTGTTGTTTTGTAGCCGGATTCAGTCCACTTTGCCCGATCATCGTCATATGCTGACATGCAGGATCAAGCAATGCTTTCGCTAAAGCATACATTCTAAATTCAGCCGCATTAAATTCTGTTGGCACCAAATCCAGACACAGATTCATTTCAGTAATCGATTGCTGATTTTCCAGTTCTAAAGCATCGAGACGGAAATAATGCGCATAGACCTGTTCCACAATATTTTGTCGTGGTGCGATATAAATCGTATTTTGATTCAAAACAGCATGAATAAAAGGTGTAAACAAATAACTTAGGCTATTTTCTAAAGTCGAACTTTGAATGATGTAATCATGGGATGATTGCTGCGCAGATCGAACCGCTAGGCTTTGCTGAAGAATGACATCAAATTCGTCAAGGGATTCAATTCCCAGTCGTTGCAAGATTTTTGTAGAATCAATTTGAGTAAATTCAAAAAAATCTAAAATAAATTGGAAGCTTAGGCTTCGCAGCATGATCGCCTCGGACAATACGCACTATAAAATGAATAAACATAATATAGAACTTAATCCGCAATAAAGTGGTCTGCTCTACAAGAACAAAGTGGTCTGTTTTTAGCAGACCACTTTTAAAGTAACTTTCTTTCGCTATTAAATATAGGCCAACTGAATTAAGAGCCGGAATGCCCCTGCCACCAGTGCCAAAGCAAAGAATCCACCTAGCCACAAAACAATAAACCACTGGGTTTGTGAGAGTTTCATATTCACTCCTTAATGATAGCCCTTATCGCCAATTCGGACTTTATCGCGGAATACCCAATAGGATAATCCTGTATAAATCAGAATAATCGGAATCAAAAGCAGTGCCCCAATTAAGGTAAATAACTGACTGCTTTGCGGTGCAGCTGCATCCCAAATCGTAACGGATGGCGGAATGATATAAGGCCACAAACTAATGAGAAATCCGGTATACGCCAAAAATACCAAAGCCAGAGTGTAGATGAATGGACTGAGTTCTTTACGTTGCTTGCAAGCGCGTAAAGCCAGAAAGGTAAACACCAAAACCAGAATCGGGACAGGACTAAAATAAGTGAGTTGCGGTTGACTGAACCAGCGTTCTGCAATTGCAGGATGCGCCAAAGGTGTATAGATACTGACGCCGCCAAAAATAATAAATAAGGCAATAATCATCTTCGGCATGAGCTGATACATTCTATTTTGCAAGTCTGCATCAGTTTTAAAGATCAGCCAGCCACAACCTAAAGTGGCATACAGTACCACTACACCAATACCCGTAAAGACTGAAAATGGTGTTAACCAGTCCAAACCACCACCGGTATAGATTCCATTGGTGGTTTTAATCCCTTGAATATATGCCCCCAGAATAATTCCCTGTAAAAATCCGGTTAAAATGGAACCGCCAATAAAGGCAATGTCCCAAAGATGTCGGTTACGTCTGGATTTAAAACGGAATTCGAAAGCCACGCCGCGGAAAATAAGTGCCACCACCATCAGAATGATGGGCAAATACAGCGCAGAAAGTACCGTCGAATACACCAAGGGAAATGCAGCAAATAAGCCTGCCCCACCCAATACCATCCAGGTTTCATTGCCATCCCATACGGGGGCAACAGTATTCATCATCACGTCACGTTCTTGTTGCCCTTTAAAGAAAGGAAACAAGATGCCGATGCCTAAGTCAAAACCATCCAGTACCACATAAATCAGTACACCAACCGCAATAATTACAATCCAGATAAAAGATAAATCAATCATTTGTCATTCTCCTGGTGATTATCGAGCGGTGGCCCATCCAGCTCTTCATCGGTACTGCCCAATGGACGATGCGAGGCTTGAATGACCTTTTCTTCACTGTGTGGTACTGAATGAACAAATTCCGGACCTTTATGCATGATTCGCAACATGTAATAAATGCCGATCCCAAAGACCACGCAATACACCACTACAAAAATAATCAGGGTTAATCCGACCTGTTCTGCCGATACCGGTGATAAAGCATCTTTAGTTCGCATCACACCATAAACCACCCAAGGCTGACGTCCCACCTCCGTCGTAAACCATCCAGCCAGCATTGCAATAAAACCGGAGGGTCCCATAATCAGTGCAAAACGGTGAAACCATGGACTTTCATAGAACCGGCCAGTTTTCCTAAGCCACAAACCGATTAGCGCTAATAACAGCATCAACACGCCCATACCGACCATGATCCGAAAGCTCCAAAACACGATGGTCGAATTTGGCCGATCTTCAGGTAAAAACTCTTTCAAGCCCTGAACTTTACCATTCATGGAATGGGTTAAAATCAGGCTTCCCACGTTTGGAATACCAATCGCATATTTGGTTTCTTCTGCCTGCATATCTGGAATACCAAATAAATACAGAGGCATGCCTTCATTATGATTGGTTTCCCAGTGCCCTTCTATTGCAGCGATTTTTGCCGGTTGATACTTTAAGGTATTGATCCCATGCATATCTCCAATCAGAACCTGCAAAGGTGTAAGAACCAATATCATCCATAAAGCCATGGAAAAAGAGGTTTTGACCAATGCATCACGGCGACCTTTAAGCAAATGCCACGCTGCTGTGCTGGCGACCAGCAAGGCCGATACCAAGAATGCAGCCATTGCCATATGCGCCAAGCGATATGGAAAAGAGGGATTAAACACAATGGCAAGCCAGTCTTGTGGAACGATAATGCCATTTTCAATGCTGAAACCTTGGGGTGTCTGCATCCAGCTATTGGACGATAAAATCCAGAACATGGAAATACAGGTTCCCACTGCTACCATGACTGTCGCAAAGAAATGGGCCTTGGGACCAACACGCCCCCAGCCAAACAGCATAATGCCCAGAAATCCGGCTTCCAAGAAGAAGGCACTCAGCACTTCATAAGCCAAAAGTGGCCCAGTTACACTGCCTGAAACCCGGGAAAATTCACTCCAGTTGGTTCCGAACTGGTAACTCATGACCACGCCAGAGACCACGCCCATACCAAAGGCAATGGCAAATATTTTGACCCAAAACTTAAACAGGTCCTGATATACCGGATTTTGAGTTCTAAGCCAGCGCCACTCTAAAACGGCAAGGAAGCTCGCTAGACCAATCGAAATTGCAGGGAAAATAATATGAAACGATACGGTGAAAGCAAATTGAATTCGTGCCAGTTCAAGTGCGGTTAATCCTAGATTCATAACATCACCTTTTTAAATTCGTTAATGTGGTGATTGAGTACGCAGATACACAGTCGCGCTATTTTGTTGTTTTGACCTGTTTCAGGATACCCTCGAAACTTCATTGAAGTATGTTGATTTATTATTTCACCATCATTTAAAAAAACTAAAATTTGGGCAAAAGCTGTCTGTTTCCTCGCATGTGAAGGAAAGAAATGAATATTCATACTGATCTCGATAAAATGGTTGGTCAGTTGCACGTCAAAAACATGGAATGCAATTTTTTATAGAGATAAAGGCGGAGCTCGACCCTGCGGCATTAAAAATAGTCGGTGCAGCTCGAAATAAACGTGTTTAAAAGTCTGTACTAATAAGGAGACAGGTAACTGAATTGGAGCTATCACTATTTGAATAGCAAAATTAGAGGTCTCAACCAAGTCAACATAGACCTTACAATACTGACGTAGCAACCCACGACGTAGAAACAAAATTCAATCCCAAACATATATGCACTGGACGATTCACTAGAAAGTGTTTGAACCTATACTTTAAATTCCAAGCACTTCAATACACTCTCCCCTTTACTCACTACAGTTTATAAAGAAGCATTTTGAAAGTGGTCTGAATTCATTTATGTGATGAGTCTTTTTTTGCTTATAAATCCTGCTTTCAGCTTGCTTAATACTTGAACAACCGTTTAAAGAGGCGTAAAGTTTAATTAATTTAGTTACCCTAGCTAACTATTATGTCTCCCCAACTTAAATTCCGTGCTTCATTATTGCGCTGCGCGCGTCTAATGAGTGATGAAATCAATACCATTTTATTGCCCCATCAATTGAACTATTCCTTATGGCAAGTACTGTATGTGATTCAGTTAAAACAGGGCTGTACCTCTATCGACATTGCGGAATATCTGAATGTCTCCAAGCCCTCCATTGCCAAACGTATTCATGCCCTGATGCGACTAGAAGTGCTTGAACAAGTGGATACTGAAGATAAACGGCAAAAGAAACTGATCCTGAGTGCAAAAGGTGTAGAAGTTTTTCAAATTTGCTCTGAAAAAATGGATGTGTTTGAACAACAACTGCTATTGCCACTGGATCAGAATTCTAAAACTTGCACATTAGACACCCTTCATACACTTATGGAACATCTGCAAGAGCTTAAAACAGGTACCCAGTCATGAATGAAAATGCTCCCTTATGGTCAAGAAATTTTATTCTTGTCAGTTCGATTAACTTTCAGCTGGTCCTGACCTTTTATCTGCTTGTCGTGGTTATTGTCGGTTATGCCGTCGCTGAACTCGGTGCAACCACGGCACAAGCAGGTCTAGTCTCGGGTTTATTTATTGTCGGTACGTTGATTGGCCGTTTGTTTGTCGGTAAATTTCTGGAACGCTTTGGACGTAAAACCACACTTATTGTCGGTTTAACCGGCTTCCTGATCTTTTCTGGCTTCTACTTCATGAAGTTTGATGTCGGCATGCTGTTACTTGTGCGATTTATGCATGGTTTTATGATGGGTATGGCCTCCACTGTTTTAGGCACCATTATTGCGCAGATATTACCGCCAACTCGTCGCGGTGAAGGCATTGGTTACTACAGCATGAGTAGTACTTTGGGAACGGCGATTGGTCCTTTCCTCGCCATATGGATGATGCTGCACATTGGTTATGATGCCATTTTTATTGTTTCAAGCATTATCGCGGTGAGCTGTCTGGTAGTTGCTTTTCTGATTCAAGTACCTAATCTTCCACAACAAAACAACCCACTGGATCTTTCTGTACCTGTTGAAAAACCCAACTGGATTTCCCAATTTATTGAACATAAAGCACTGCCGATTTCCTTTATTATGTTATTGGCTTCCATTTGCTATTCAGGTGTGTTGTCCTTCATCAACTTTTATGCCAAAGAAATTGATCTGGTTGAAACAGCCTCTTTTTTCTTTTTGATGTATGCCATTGCCATCTTGATCTCACGTCCATTTACTGGCCCACTGATGGATCGTAAAGGTGAAAATATCATTATGTATCCTGCTTTTATCATTATGGCGATTGCCCTGGTTTTATTAAGTCAGGTACACAGTTCGCTCATGCTGTTGCTTTGCGCAGGCTTACTCGGTTTCGGTTATGGCAATATTCAGTCCGTTTGCCAAACTGTTGCGGTAAAAAGCGCCAGCATCGAACGTATGGGCTTTGCCACTTCGACCTTCTTTATTTTTCTGGATGCAGGTTTAGGCTTTGGTCCTTATTTCATTGGTCAGGCATTGGATTACATCGACTATTCACAACTGTATTTCTACAGTGCAATGTGTGTTTTAGCCTGTATCGTCATCTACTACCTATTGCATGGACGTAAAGTAGGTAAATGCCAACACGCCTCTGCTTAAAAACAAGCATCTAAAAAATAGCGATGATAGAAAGTTCCTTTACAAAGGCAGATTCAAAAAAAGAGAGGTCGAATTGACCTCTCTTTTTTATTTTCTTTCTTGTAAAACCAACAATTATTTAAAGACTTTAAAACGAACTGCATCATCCATGTAGCCTTTGTCTTTGGCTTCACCTTCTACTGAACCAAACACGAGCTGGGCACGCAGTTTCCAGCTTGCAGGAATATTCCATTCAGCATGCACTTGTTCATCCACAATCGGGTTGTAATGCTGAAGTGATGCACCTAAACCATCGGTATGTAACGCAGTCCAAGTCGCGAATTGTGCAATCGCTGTTGAATGTTCTGCCCAAACCGGGAAGTTATCAGCATAAGATGGGAACTGCTCTTGCAAGCCCTTAATCACATCCATATCTTCAAAAAATAAAACCGTCCCGACACCTGCAGCAAAACTATCCATTTTGGCACTGGTTTTTGTAGCAGCTTCTTCATCTGTTGCATAAGACTTGAGTTTTTCTTTCACAAAGCCCCAAAATTTTTCGTGCTCGTCATTAAATAAAATTACGGCACGTGAAGATTGCGAGTTAAAAGATGACGGACTTTGCTTAATTGCATGTTGAATCAATTCAGTTAAATATTCTGGGCTTTGCTCTACATTTTTACCCACTGCATAAATGGTACGGCGTTTATTAATTAAATCTAAAAACTGATTCGACATTGAATGAAATCCTTTGATATTTCCTCGGGAAGATTTGAAACAATCTGCTTACACTGTTAAGAAAATGTGAAATATCAAATTTTATAACCATGCAGATGCAAATTTGTTGCTGTCCTACCATATGCAATAATAATTCCAATATCTAGTACATTTTATTGATAATTAAATCTTTAATTTTTTATATAGAATCTTGTCTACAATTTAGACTTACCTTTCACAAACTATGCAGCCATAAAAAATCCCCCAATATTTGGAGGATTGTTATTACGTTTTAGGGTGTTTTAGAATTTAGCATTCAAGACACTTTGCGATACCTTATGCTTCCAGATATCACGTAAGGTTGGCAAATAGAATTTTTCACCAATTTCAACCAGTTCAGCATCAATCAATGCATGAATTTCATGCATAAATAAATAATCCAGTTCAACTGTTTTTAGTGTCTTTTGGGTTTTAGCAAACTCTTTACGTTTTTGTTGTGCAGTTTTGACCAATTGATCGGCATAGTTCTTATTTTTAAATTGGCTAATCGCATTTAAACGTAATTCAATTACTCCCCAGCCACTTAACAGTAATTTGAACAACTCAAAATCTTTTGTGGTCGATTCCCAGGTCATTTCATCCAAATTTTCGTCGTTAGGAAGCACTGGAAGAAGCAGTTCCATAACACTCGGAAAAATCTTTTTAAAATTCAAAATAAATTTAACAGGATGCTCACCCGGATAATCCTTAAATTTCACCTTTTTCTGAACATCTGTTAAATAAACATCAAGCATAATCAATCATCAGCAGTTAATTTCTCGCTATATTGTACGCATATATGCCTCAGATAAAAACCACTGATGATCAATAGATCAGTGTTCAAGCCTTTAGATGCTTATTTCACGTTAGCTGAAACCATATTTTCAGGGATCACCACAGCATCAAACTGTTCTGCTGTCACCAAGTTCAATTCAACCGCTACCTGTTTTAAAGTCTTGCCTTCTTTATATGCAGTTTTTGCTACTTTCGCGGCATTTTCATAACCGATCACCGGATTTAAAGCGGTGACCAACATGAGCGAGTTATGCAGGAAATAATCAATTTTTTCCCGGTTTGGTTCAATACCGACTGCGCAATGATCATTAAAACTATTACATGCATCACCCAGTAATTGAATCGATTGCAATAAGTTAAATGCAATCACTGGCATAAATACGTTCAGCTCAAAGTTACCCGAAGCTCCAGCGACATTAATTGTCGTGTCATTACCCAATACTTGAGCGACGACCATGGTCATGGCTTCACTTTGGGTCGGATTCACCTTGCCTGGCATAATGCTTGAGCCGGGTTCATTTTCAGGAATGCGAATTTCACCAAAACCACAACGCGGACCACTTGCTAACCAGCGAATATCATTGGCAATTTTATTTAGACTGGCTGCCAATGTTTTCAAAGCACCCGATGCAAATACCGCAGCGTCACGCCCTGCCAAAGCTTCAAACTTGTTCGGTGCAGTGACAAAAGGTAAATCGGTTAAGCTTGCCAATTGTGCCGCTGCTTTTACGGCGTAATCAGGATGTGCATTTAAGCCAGTTCCGACTGCCGTACCGCCTAAAGGTAATTCATATAAGCCCAATAAAGCATAGTGTAAACGTTTTAAGGCATGATCGAGCTGCGCCACATAACCACTAAATTCTTGCCCCAACGTTAACGGCGTTGCATCTTGTAAATGTGTACGTCCAATTTTCACAATGTCCGAAAACTCTTTCGACTTTTCATCTAATGTATCGCGTAAACGTTGTACTGCTGGAATGAGCAGTTCATTGATCTGCAAGCTTGCTGCGACATGAATAGCCGTTGGAAAAGAGTCATTGGTCGATTGTGCACGGTTCACATGATCATTCGGGTGTACTGGCTTTTGCGAACCTAACGGATTGCCCAATTTTTGATTGGCAATATTGGCAATGACTTCATTACAGTTCATGTTGCTTTGTGTACCTGAACCTGTTTGCCACACGACCAATGGAAATTGTGCATCCCATTTCCCAGCAATCACTTCTTCCGCTGCATTGACAATATAGTGTGACAATTCATGCGGAATTTGATTTAACTCGGCATTGGTGATAGCTGCCGCTTTTTTTACCAGACCCATGGCCCGAATCATGAATCGGGGTAAGCGTTCTTGCCCTATTTTAAAGTTTTGCAAACTACGCTGTGTTTGCGCACCCCACATTGCTTCACTCGGAACTTCAACATCGCCCATGGTGTCGTGTTCAATACGTGTCTGCATCATCAACCTCATTTCCATGTAGTTTTATAACTTTCGCCAATTCAACTGTTTTGACATATTTAATGATCTTAATCAAACATTTTACAATTATAAATGATTATTATTTACATATATTTTCTTTAACGTCCTTTTAAGGTTTGCTGATAAAAGCGCCAGGAATCTTCTATGATTTGGGTAATCGTGCGTTTAGGCTGCCATTTTAAAATTTCATGTGCTTTCCCTGCAGTTGCCCCAACCTGGTCTAATTCAGCATAGGCATAAAATGGTGCATCTATGGTTTTAATTTCGCTCTTGGTGACTTTGGCAACTTCACTCAACAAAGCACGAATGGACATATTCTGCCCTGAAATATTAAAAGCATCACAGGTATAGGGCTGAGTTCTGAGCCACTGTAAAGTCGCTATAATCGCATCACAGCAATCCAGCACATGTAAAAAGCTGCGTTCAACGGTGCGGTCTAAGGTCTGAGCTTGCTGACGTAACTCGATATAGTCTCGTTGCTTGGCTGCCGCTTGCAATGCCAAGGGAATAATATTTTTAGGCAAGGGTGCAACAAACTCGCCTAAAACAGCATGTTCAAATGCACCCGAAATATTACTTAATCTCAAGATCGCAATTTTCCATTCACTGTCTGTGAGTGCAGTATCTCTTATGATTTCTTCTGCCATTTGTTGCGACTTGATATAAGGATTCGGATAAGAATAGTTAAAAGGTGTATCTTCTGACAGGGTCGAACTCGACTGTCCATACACGGCCAAACTGGATAAATGGATTAAGGTTCTGACTCCAGTGCGCTGCATGGCACGCAGCAAACTCATAATGCAACTGACATTATCGTTATAGTATTCCAGCGGCTTAAGTGCTGATTCTTCAATTGATTTAAAGCCTGCGGCATGAATGACCGCTTCTACAGAATATTGTTCAAAAACTTTGTTTAAAGCCGGTGTATTGCGAATATCAATTTTGACAAATGGCACATACATGCCTGAAATATATTCAAGTCGTTCTAATGTTTGTAAACTTGCATTGGATAAATTATCGACAATAATGACTTCTTGCCCATGCGCCATCAGGCTTAAAGCAATATGGGAACCTATAAAGCCTAAACCACCAGTCACTAAAATCATTGTATACTACCTTTTTCTTATGAAGTCTGGATGCATCAACATTGGATTGGGCATTCCTCAAGTGAATTTCAATGAGTACCTTATTACTAATTACCTCCGCTCCAACCTCGATCTATGCTTGGCATGCCCTTGGTTTGGCAGAGGCTTTACAGGCTAAAAACCAAGCATTTCGCGTGTTTTTCTATCAGGACGGTGTTTCTGTTGCGAATGCCTTACAGTGGACTCCTGATGATCAACGTCATTTGACTGAAGAATGGCAAAAGTTGGCCATTCGCTTGCCGGTTTGTGTCAGTGCTGCATTGGCACGTGGTATTACCGATCAGGAAAATGCAAAACGACATCAAATTAACCAGCACAATCTTGCTCAAGGCTTTGAATTGGTTGGACTGGGTGAACTTGCCGATGCCATCCAATCAGCAGAACGTCTGATTCAATTCTAAGACGTTATTTTTTGGAATTTGTTGCTTTTAAAAGGTAAATTGTGTGAAATCTGTACTCGTTATTTTAACTCAAGCCAATCTTGCCAATTTACAAGTGCATGAAAGCTTGTCTGCCACCATGGTGCTGGCGACTTTTGGCTGTGAAGTCAAAGTTTTGCTGCAAGATGCAGCTTTAAGTTTACTTAATTCAGAACTGCAATTTGAACAGCTTAAACATGCCTTTAAAATTGCATCCAATATGGTCGATAGCTTTGAGTTTTACGACCTCACCCCTGTGTTAGTGGAAAAGAAAAATCAGCACGCTCATTTTGTGACTCAAGCTCAGCAGGATATTGAATTTGTGGAGCTGAATAGTGAGTTTATTCAAAGTTTTAATTTTGTGCTGTACTGGTAAAGATGATGAGTGAAATGATCATGTCGAATAAAAGCTTATATTTAGTACAAAGTATGTTTTCAGCGACCCCTTCTGTACTGGCAAAACTCGAACAACTCTACAGCCCTGAAGATAGCGTTATTTTAATGGGTGAATCTGTATTGCAGTTTCAACAGTCTTTCTTGCAACAATTGGATTGCCTCTATGTGTTGGAAACTGATGCTGAAATTTTGGCAGGACAAAAAACCGAGAATATGAAGATTATATCTTATGCCGAATTTGCAGACATTTGCCTGAACCATACCCGTTGTATTCGTTTGAACTAATTTGAGATTAATGATGAATTTAGAACTCGATCAAGATGGTCACTTAGTCGATTACACCATTTGGAATGAAGCAGTTGCTCAAGAATTAGCAAACACTTTAAGTTTAGAACTTACAGCATGGCATTTTGAAGTCCTGCATGCAGTACGCCAATTTTACCAACAGTTTGGACATTCACCGGCAACTCGCCCACTGATTAAATTTCTGATGAAAACGGTCAGTTCCGACATCAATAATGCAGTGTTACAAGACAAATTTAACACCGGCTTGGTGGCACGTCATTTAAGCCGTTTGGCAGGTATTCCTAAGCCACCAAATTGTCTATAAATAGGATTGAGCAAAGCTTAAAACTGGATTTTTTGGCGTTCTAAATAGCCGGTGTGATGAGCTCATTTTATTTGGCAAAGTTATTCAGCTTTAATCAAGAAACCTCGTTCAGTTTGATGGCACGTTCTATTTCCACACCCTTTGCCATAGAACTGACTTCAAATATTGGTGGGTTCAGTTAAATTGGTGATTTTATTTACCATGATTACCGGTATTGCAGGAGTTGCCATGGCAGATATGATGTGCTTGCTTTAAAGCTTAATTGAAGCAAAAATATTTAAAGCCAAATCACCGGTAAATAAAAACTAAATACGACCAGACTCAAAACACTCACAGCCTCTGTAATTTCAATACTTGCTCCGACTGTATCGCCAGTTATTCCACCAATCCGCTGAATAAATTTATGGCGTAAATAGATGAGTGTGGTTACAAAAGTAATGGCAGTTAAAATCCCCGTCCACGCAAAATATGCAGATGCAACCAAACACAATATAAATAGAATCACTGCGCCCGTTTTAGGAATAAATTCTGCGATTGAAGATCCTAAACCTTTTTCACGCACGTATTGGGTAGTCAAAAATAAAAATAAGGGGGCTAAACGACCCAATATCGGAAATAAAATGAGTGCTGAATAGAGTTGTTTTTCTAATAATACATACAGTGCTGACCATTTAATCAGACATAGGATAATTAAACTTAAAACCCCAATTGGCCCACAACTCGGGTCTTTCATGATTTTTAATGTGCGCTCTTTATCGCCAAAACCACCGACCCAGGCATCGGCAGTATCGGCTAAACCATCCAGGTGCAAGCCACCCGTCAACCAGATCCAGACCACTAAAATCAAACTGCTTAGCAAGATCACCGGCAATGCATGCAGCAGCGTGGCAATAGCAAATAAAATCACACCAATCATCAAACCAATCAGTGGATAAAACAGTAAAGATTGACCATTTTGCTGTTTGCTCGGCATTTCTTTCAACTGAACAGGAAATGTCGTTAAAAACTGCAAGGCAATAAAAAATGGTGTCATTGCCGTTATTCCTTGAGCAAATGGATTGAAGCATCTTCATGAATTGCAAAGGAATTGAGTTGCCCTAATTCTGCAGTCATTTTTAAAATATCATCCAGTGAATGATTTAAAGCGATACATTTTAAAAGTTTAATTACACCGCCATGCGTCACCACCAAAGCATGCTGCCAACCATTTTCCAGCATCTGTTGTTGCATTTTTTCCAGACTATTGAAGATGCGTTGATAAAAATCCTGCATATTTTCTGCATTGGGTGGGGTAAATTGAGTGGGTTGTTGCCAAAAATTCTCCAGTAATTCAGGTTCATTTTCATAAATTATTTGGGTGGATATGCCTTCCCAATCGCCAAAATGCATTTCTTGCAAACCTGCATCGTAAAAGATAGATCGTTGCTTTTGATCTGCGACCGATTCTGCAAATAAACGGCAGCGTTTTAAGGGCGAACTAAAGATTACATCCCATTGCACCGATTTATGCATAGAATCGTGCTTAACTGCATGCCAAGATTGATCTATGGTCTGCTGCATCTGCGACCAACCCAACTCGGTTAAGTCATCATCTGTAGAACCGCGCAAGGTATGACTTAGAGTCGTTTCACCATGGCGAAGCAGATCAATCTTTAACATGTTCAATATCCTGTTGAATACTTTTAGGATTAAACTTTTTCGCCAATAACGGCTGCTTCTGCAAAAGTGGCCATGTTGTTATGCAGACTGCACGCCAGTTTAATCACGCCTAAAGCAGCCCCGGCACCACTACCTTCGCCTAAACGCAAGTCCAGTTTGAGTAATGGATTTTTTGCATTCAGTTCCTGCAATAAACGCTGATGTCCATATTCAGCCGATTGATGTCCAAACAGCATCCACTCACGGACTACAGGATTTAAACGTACCGCCACAAGTGCTGAAACTGTGGTAATAAAACCATCGACCAGCATAGGCAAACCGAGCTGTGCACAGCGAATATAGGCACCTGTCATTGCTGCAATTTCCAAACCACCGACCGCGCAAAGTGCTTTAAAGACATCCTGATCAACATAATCTTGGTGTAAAGCGAGGGCTTGGTTAATGACATTTTTTTTATGACTTAATTGTTCTTCACGAATACCCGTACCCACACCTGTGAGCTGTTCAGCAGGTTCATTCAGCAAAAAACAGGCGACTGCTGATGCAGAACAGGTATTGCCAATGCCCATTTCCCCAGCAACATAAATAGATGCACCATAAGCCACAGCATCTTCTACGCTTTTACGTCCCAGATTCATGGCTTCAATACACTGTGCTTCAGTCATGGCAACGTGTTTGGCAAAATTCGCTGTTCCCGGAATAATACAATGACGTTCTACGCCTGCATATTCATAGGCATCTCCCACAGAACCACAGTCAATCACTTGTAATTTGGCATTATATTCTTTGGCAATCACGCTAATACAAGCGCCACCCGTGGTGAAGTTTTGCAGCATTTGACGCGTCACGGCTTGTGGATAGGCAGAAATATTTTCTTCCATCACGCCATGATCACCGGCAAAAATCGTGATCCAGGGTTGATCTACATTGGGACGGGGATTTGCTTGCAAACTTGCCAATAGCACCGCCGTATTTTCAAGTTCAGATAATGAGCCTGTTGGTTTGGTCAGTTGTAATTGACGTTCTTCAGCCAGTTTTTTTGCTTCCGCACTTGGCGTTTCACACGCATCCAACCACCAGTTCATTATTTCTCTCCTTTTAAAATCATGGGAAAACCCGCAACACAAAACACCACTTTATCGGCAATCTGCCCTAACTGTTGATGCAAACGTCCCGATTCATCAACAAATTTACGGCTAAGTTCCCCCATCGGGATGACGCCCAAACCTGTTTCATTACTGACTAAAATAACGTCTGACTCTAATATCGGTAAAATATCCAGCAACTTTTGGCATTGATGCATCTGTAATTCAGGATTTTCATGCATCAATAAATTGCTCATCCACAAGGTCAAGCAATCGACCAGAATCACTTGATTGGGTTGATCAAGCTCGATTAAACAATTGGCTAAATATAAAGGTTCTTCAATTACAGTCCAATGTGCTGGACGTTGTGCTTGATGATGATGAATACGTTGCTGCATTTCGGCATCGAATGCTTGTGCGGTTGCAATATAAGTTACATTAAGATTTGAATCTTTTGCGATTTGTTCCGCAAGGCGACTTTTACCAGAACGTGCGCCACCTAAAATGAGTTGCATCATACGTCACCCAATTGAAATTGATGAAATGGAGAAAGCTGACCTTGCAATATTTTTGCGTTATATGTGCCAAAAGTCAGTTGGTCGACTGAAAATTCAAAGCTTTTTTGTTCGATGCTGTTGATACGATTAAAAATTAAATCGCTATTAAAATCTTGATGATACAAACCTAAAGTAAGATGTGGACAATAGTCGAGCGGTGCAATTTCATCGCAACTTTGTCCGAGTAAATGACGCAATTTTAAAAGGATGCCATTTTCATCAATAACTTCGACAAATAAGGCGCTTTCAAAACTGTTGATGCGACCGGTTTTTAATTGAATTTTATTCTGAAAACCATTTGTTAAATGTTGAATATGTTGATGCATCTTTTCAATGCAAAAATCATCATCCCAAACTGGGTTTTGGTCGGTGAGGAAGCCACAAACAAATAAAGTAATGTGAAATTGGCGGGTATTGGGTGTGTATAAAAAATCTGAAAAAACCGAACGCAGCTGATTTAAATACTCTAATAATTCTGGATGCTCAATTTCGATATACCATAACGAAAAATGCTCGCGTCCGCGATGCCATTCAGGATAATCCCCTGCAAGTGTAGGAACAACGGGCGTAGAAGGCTTTAAGAACACACATCAAATCACTTTAAATTCAACCACCTTATTAAAGCATGAATGGTGTTTATTTTCTCGGGGTGTTGATTTAGTAATATTCAACCAACACTGAATTATATTCAGCTTTTTTATACTTAAATCGTGTCACAAACATTATTGCTTTATCAATAAATCCCCAGCCACCAACTTAGAACTATAACTGCATAAAGAAAATCACACCGGGACTGAAGATGGCTGCATATTCTTTTGATAACACAAGAAATAAACAGCGAGCAACATAAACATTATCATTAATAAATAAAATGGATAATCACTATGCCACTGATACAAGCCGGTACTGACCAATGGACCAAATACAAAACTTAAAGCTTGTGTCGCAGTACAAAAACTGGCAACTTTAACCTGTAGATGCTGCGGTGCAGATTGAGCAGCACCTGTGGTAAATGCAGGAGTAAGACAAGCCACAGCCACACCATATAAAACATAGGCACTTTGAAAAATATGAATATGTGTGGTGCGAATGGAGATCAGCAAGCCCAGCATCATGCACACCAGCCCAATCCACAATAAGCGCTGCACAGACCATTGTAAAAACTTGGAAATAGCTGTTTGCGTAATCACTAATGATATTCCGGCAATCAAAGAACATTGAGCAAAGTAAATTGCACTCTGCTGAGTCGAAATTTGAAATTGATCTTGTATATAGAAACCTGCGGTTAGATTTAATGTGACAATCGCAATATAGAGACTAAATCCTAATACAAACCACCCCATACTGTTATGCAAAGAAAATGCTTCATTGTGGGCGAATGTCATATTTTCAGTGGGTATAACCTGCTCAGAAGTATGAGAAACATCCGCTTCTTGGCGATCAAATTCCAGTACAATATAAAGGCTAATTACAGCAAAAATAATAAAGGCAACCCATAACGGCGTCAGCATGCCCCAAGCCAATAAAAGCGTCGTTAAAAATGGTCCAAGCACCAAACCTGTACTATTTAACGCTCCAAACTTCGACATGGTCTGGCTGCGATGTTGTTCTGAGGTATATTTGGTCATGACGTAGGTTTGTAAGGCGATTTGGGGCATCGCCATAAATACTCCCATACTTGCCCGAGCCAACAATAACAAGGTAAACAGCAGCATCGTAGCAAAATGATATTCAAGCCCATAAGCCAAAACCGCAGTAAATAAGCCCCAAGTGAGGGTCATACCGATAAAACCAATACTTAATAAACTATAAATACTGTATTTATTTTGCTGCTTAGAAATGTAGATGGCCCCGATCGCCATCAATAATGCACCTGCCGAAATCAAGGCTCCACCTTGCAGTTCGGTCATTTTCATTTGACGAACCAAAGGTGCAAGTATGGGCAAAATCATCGAGAAACAACCACCATTCGCTAGGCTTGCAGCGATAAGAATCTTATTGTTTTGATTCATTATTCAATTTAACCAAATTTTATTTTTTATACACGCAACAATAGCAGCTTAATGAATTTTGTCCATTTTATATTCAACTCATATTTTTTGTTTTTTAACGGGTTGATAATTTTCAAGTCAGCTGTGACAAGTGATTCCAAGTTACTCAGCGTGCACACGAATTAAATTTTAAAATATTGTTTTATATAATTAATTTATTTATATATTTTAAATGTACCGTAAAAAATAAAAGTGACTAGGATTCTAGTCTATTTTTAGATAATTATACCAAATAAAGCATAGGTGACACGCCTCAATTTTCGGACAGGCTTTTAAGTGCTTGTCAGCAACTGAAATTTGATAGCTTAATTATTGTGTATTCTTCTTTCTTGCTGTTTGCAGTAACACAGCAAAAACATAGAGAAATGGTTTTTTTGGTGACTCTTTTAGTCTGTACAGGGATATATAAAATATCGAAAAAACTTTAAGGTTTTAATTAATTGATCATCTCTTGACCGCTTTAAAATAAATAATCAATATAGATATACTAAAAAATACAGAGAATAACCGATGATAGATTTAAGAAAGATTGTAAAAGATACAATTGGAGCAGAATCATTCTATCCACTAGAAAAAACACAAAATGTAATTTTTAGCTGTGATTCAACAGATATAAATTTTGCTAAAGACATGCTAAATACGTTCAAAAGAAATTATGAAAAGTTGAATCAACAAATTAAGAATGAAGATTTTTATGATGATTACTACTTTGATATTGAATTTAAAACTCTTTTTTTAGCAATAGACAGGTTGTATAGCTTATTAGGTAACAGCCAGTCTGAAGAAGATCGACTAGATGCTACAATATATCAATCATATATTAGAAGCCAAGATAAACACCTGAGAGCAGCTCTTGAAGAACTATAAGCTAATGCCTCTGTCAAAATCTCATCTGAATGATCTTTATCTTTAATAAAGTTTTCAAGTACTTTTGCATGCATCGCCCAAGTATCAAAGTCCTTCATTTGGATCTGACGGACTTCAATATCAATATCCAAAATAGGAACTTTAATACTTCGATTTGTTGCTAAGAAAAAATCATTCATGATGGAATCTCGGGGAAAAATTTAAGCATTAAAAAAGCACCATGAGGTGCTTTTCTTTTGGCATTTAAAAACCAAAAGTGGTTGATATTCCATAAATGCATATGACATGGTTTTTCTCATAAATCAGTTTTATAATATAAAGGTGACACTTTTATTTTTTGCTATTTAGGCTTTTTCATGAAAAACAACTCCTCATCAGATGACTCAGAATCAACCGTTTTAGGTTGGAAATTCGTTGCCATAGTTGGTGCTATAACCACTATCTTTTTTACTTTTCTATACCTAGCCATGACCAGCGACCCAGACTATATGCCTAACCGCAAACCCAAGGCAACAATCCAAGAAGCTGCCCCGACCAGCACCCCACAACCACAAGAAAAAACCACGCCTGAGTAATAAAAGAGCAAACAACCACAAGTTCTACATATAAGCGGCATTAAAAAAGCACCCTAGGGTGCTTTTATTATTAATGGCAGTGTCGTGTTCCTGTACTTCTTTCATTGTGACATCCATCACTTGCTGTGCGACCACTATGCGAATAAGCTATAGTTGCAACCAAAGTTAAAAGCACTAAAGCTATAATCTTGTTCAAAATATCACTACATTTTAAAGTATAAGATTCATTTATAGCTGAAGCAGGTTATTTATCAAGCATTAAAAAACCACCCGGAGATGGCGAGAGTGTGGTTTTTATTCAAATAAGCATGGCTGCATAAGTCTCCCAACTTCAGTATTTGCAGTCATTAATAAATCTCTTTTCTTGCGATAACTTCCTAAAACACTACCCGCTAGGCTTGCATCTGATTTAGCCAGATCAAGTTGAAGTGATAATTTGTTGTGAATTCAGAATCCAAATCAAATGAGAATTTATTCCTTACACCTATTTGCTTAAAATCTCTATGCTTAGTTACTGATGAATTTAAGAATGCTCAAGTTTATGAAGTGAAGCAAATTAGAGTTATTCACGAGCTAAACAAAACACCTTAAGGTATTTTTTTTATATTTAATTCTATGTCATTAAATTGATCAACTGTAAAAGGTAAGCATATATCCCTAAGATCACCAATATTGATTACAAGGGGTTGCTCATCATGCTGTTTTGTTCTAGCAATGACTCTATATTCTTTCTGAAAAGAAAAATCTTCATGTTTTTTAAAAGGTATTTCATGATCTTCAAAGCTTCCATGAAAATTATGAGGGAAATAATCTACTTTTTTATGTCCACAGAATTCAATATCCTCAGAAATATCTAGGGCAGCTTGTAATCTTTTAGAAAACTCTTCGTAATTTGTAATAATAATTACATGGTCACCAAAATCATTTTTCATTTTATCAGTTATTTTTATATCTTCTTTACTTGCCTTTAAATCAGAATAATCAATATATGGAGAATAAAAACATATAATTTTTAAATTATTATATCCATTATTTTGAATAATTACTGGTGCTGCAAGATTTCTTACATCTAATTTAATTACTTGATCACCAAATTTAATTTCCATCTCCACATCATGTGGCTGTAAATAACTCTTAATACCTTCTTTGGAATCATATTGTGTATTTTTAGCATCTTCAACATTTTTAAAATACCCTAAGCAATTCATATAGAGTTTTCCATCAAGAAATTCTTCCATGTATTGTTTTTTCTTAAAAACTTTCGCTAAAAAATTCATACCTTTTTCTTGCATACTATAAAACTCATTTATTAATATAAAAAAAAATCAAATATATACAACTAGATAATTTTGTTCAATTATATTGAATAAACCCATACCGGCTATGCAATGCAGCCAACCCACACTTTACATCCATTCGAGCATCTAACTGACTGCGTTCATCAGTCACCATTTCAGACCAGGAGTTGCTATAGAAGTAACGGCCAATGATTGCATCCATCCAATCATCCAACACCTCAGATTGCCCTTGCAGATCTAAAACCAAACGCTGAACCGCTCTAGCTTCATTGTCATCAATTTCACAAGTCATTCTCGTTTTACGTGGTCTTGGTGGTACATAATCACCTGTGAGATAATCCGAAATAATCTGCAACTGCTGGTCAACATTAAGCTTTTTAGATTTCTTCGCCTTTACAGTATTATCCTTCGCTACGGCAATAGGATTCACAGTACGACCGCTTGAACTTGTGTTGGTATATAACCATGTCCCAAATTGCAGTAACCATCCCTCTAAATCAAAACGTGACCCTTAATGCGGCTTTTGTTATTTTAAGGGAATAGGAAAAGTGAGTAATAATGTGAGTAACACATAAAACCATACTCAAATTAATAGTGTTAAATCACATGATTATTCATCAATAATATCGGCAAATTTAGCACCTAAAACCCGAGCCAACTCATCAGGCTTCACCCCTATATCCAACCCCCTTCTTCCACCACTGACATATATCTTGTTCAATAACGCTGCAGACCCATCAACTACCGTTTTTAATCGCTTTTTTTGCCCGACTGGACTGATCCCACCCACCAGATACCCAGTTAAGCGTTCGGCATCTTTAGGATCTGCCATATGTAGTTTTTTAGCCCCTACTGCTGCAGCTATTTTCTTTAAACTTAATTGATGTGCAACAGGTAAAACAGCGACATAGTAATTTTTATCATCGGTCACCAATAAAGTTTTAAAGACTTCTTTGACTTCTAAATTTAACTTTTCAGCCGCTTCTAATCCAAAACTTTTTGTATTTACATTGTGTTCATATTCATGGATAGAAAATTCGATTTTATTTGATTTCAAAACTTTGCAAGCAGGTGTCATTTTTCGATTATATAAAAAACGGGATAACTAAATTATATGCTTTTTCAAAGTCAATGTTTAGCATGCTTAGGCTATTTTCCGCTTATTAACTCATCTCTGGGACACTTTGTCTGAGAATCTAAGTGAGTAAATATATCCATATACGAGATTGTATTTAATAAAATCTGTATTTTGAGATTAAGAGAATAAAATTATTTAAATAATTCTATATTTATTAATATGTTATGAATAAAAATAGAGAAATAAAATAAAAACTGAAGTTTCAGTTTTCACTCAACATTAAAGTTTCTATATTTCTTGTGGGAAGCTCTCTCTCAAGGCAGAGCCCCTATGACTTCCTGAGCATTTATAAAAAATATTCCCAAATGAGGTAACCTAAACCGAATCCGATGAATGAATAAAGTGTGATGATGAAGAATACAAAGCTAGCTTTATTTTTCTTTTTTAAAAAATTCATATTGATCCTCAAGGCTTGGTCTAAATTGCATCATATTATTGCACTGATTTAGAGCATATTAAACATTAATAATTTCAACTACGATAGTACAGGCAATACAATGAGCTTAGCTGCAATACTAATTTGTATTTAGATACTCTTGTCTAAATTCGAGGCGAGAGGAAATAGCCCTGAATCTTTACGAGCTAAAACTCCCATTATTGATTAATAAACAACCAGATTATTTTAACATTGGGTTGTCGCCTATTTCTCGCTCAGACTTAAATTTTTAAGTAATTGATATTTATATTAATATACAAGTATTGCAGAGAAAATACTCTGATGGATGGAATGGACATCAGATCCATACTTTTTTGACTTCTTGTAACAACTATACTGCTAAACAAACTATAAAATAGGATTTTGGCTATAGGACATTTATATGGCTTGGCTTATCACTAAGTACGCTATCACGGCAGGTATGATTGTACTTATTTCAGAAGTTGCTAAACGTAGTGACCGCTTAGGAGGACTAATTTCAGCCTTACCTATCGTGACGGTACTTGTGCTGATATGGATGAAACTTGAGCATCAAGATCCACAAAAAATTTCAAATCATGCTTGGTATACCTTTTGGTATGTGGTGCCGACCTTGCCTATGTTCTTAGCATTCCCCATACTTTATCAGCGTTATGGATTTTGGCCATCTATAGCCATTTGCTGTGTAATGACTGTTCTTATCTTCATTTTATGGGCTGCTGTATTGCGACATTTCGGCATTGATCTACTGTAAATAAAAGAAGGGCCATTATATTAGTTTTCCTAAAATCAACATAATACACGCTATATGGAATGTAATTAAATTGTCATATAAAATCAGTATAATACGATATTGTAAAAAGCCCATTCACCCTCGAATGGGCTTTTTTAATGATTTATCAATTAAAGACGTATTCAAAAAATCTTAAATGTCCAGCTTATTGCCCGTTATTCTTTATTTAACAGTCGATCAAGCACGCCAAATTTTTTGAATATTTTCGCACGGCGTTTTGGATGAATATTGGCTTTATTTAAATCGCCCTCGTAATGGTCAAATACACGTTTATCCATCATTTTAAACCATAGCGATGGAATTAAAGCCGGCAATAACATGGTTGCATAACCACTTGGCAGTTCAGGCGCTTCATCAAAATTACGTAGCGCCTGGAATGGACGTGTAGGATAGGCATGATGATCTGAATGGCGCTGTAACTGGTACAAAAACAAATTCGTGGTAATGTTATTATTATTCCAACTATGTTCTGGCATGGTACGCGCATAAGAACCATCTGTTTTTTTATCGCGCATTAAACCGTAATGCTCAATATAGTTAATAATTTCAAATAAACTGATGCCATAAAATGCCTGCGTGGCCAAATAAGGAATTACATCTTTACCAAATAACTTCAGCATGCTGGCATGGAAGCCCGCACTCATCGCCCAGCCGTGAAACAGTTCATTTTCCTTGCTAAAGAAAGACAAGCCTTTGCGTTTTAAACGGTTTTTTTCAATTTCAACTGCCGATTTAATGCCGCCAAATACTGTTCTTGGCCAAAACTCATAAAAGGTTTCTCCCATTTTAGACGATGCCGGATCTTCAGGCGTTGCCGCACGTTTATGATGTCCATACGGATGTTCTACCCGAAAATGATTATAAAACAGTGGCATTAATGTGGCATGAGAAAGATAGTGATCTTTTTTATTTGGTCTATGCGACAACTCATGCGCAGTATTGACCCCCACGCCATTAATTGCTCCCATCGAAATCCCTAACAGGATCTGATCCAGAAAAGAGGTTTCTTTACGACTCACCACATAGCCTGCAAATAGATTGGCTGCCATTTGCAAAGGAATAAACAATTTCACAATACGATCGTAATAAGGATCGTTCACTAATGAGGTAATTTGGTCATCGCTTGGATTGTTACTGTCCTTGCCTACAATGGCATCAACACTGGGAATAATCACATGCAGTAATAGAGGACCACCTAAAGCAAATATTTTTTTCGTCGCCTTTGGACCAAACTGATAGCCTGCCAAAATCCCCATGCCAATCACAGGCAAACCCGGACTTAATAACCACCAATAGCGTTTTTTATCGAGGGCTAAACCTGAAGCAGTGGGTAGGGTTTGAATTATTGTTTGATTTAAATTTACTGGTGCATTCATGCTGGCGATCTTCCCTATTTTTTGTTCTACCGTTATATTTCTAGAAATGGGCCATCAAGAACAGTTTTAAACGTCCAAAAAAGCTATGCAAACGTCCTTGGCATCAATAGCCAATATTTGACCTGAAAACACATGCTTGAGTGAATCAAAGCTTTTTATAATTTTTATTAGATGATGACAGAACGATAATACATGGATGCTTTAAGTAAAATTTTTGATGATATTCATCTTAATAAATCTGAATATATTTATTTAAAACCGCAAGGTGACTGGGCATATTCGTATCAGGAACAAGATGCCATGATTGGCTATGTGGTTCTGGTGGGCAATATGACGATTCAACTGAATCCTCACGCCCAACTTCAGGTCGAAGCAGGTGATCTGGTGCTGATCCCTTCAGGACAAAATCATTCTTGTCACAGCAGTCATAAAAGTAATTTAGTTGAAGCCTTAAATATCACTGAACTTTTTGATCAAAAAAGACAAGAAACCATCGAGTTTGGAAGTGTTAGCGGTGAGCCTGCGCTCATTTTAGCGATCCGCTGCCATATCGATACCATTATGGCGCGACCTTTACTGAATGCCCTGCCCAACTATATTCATATTCATCATATTACCGGCAGTACCGCACCGGAATGGCTACAGATTGGTTTACATTTTTTGGCGGTTGAAGCCTATCAAATTCGACCGGGTCGCGACAAAATTCTCGATCATCTGGTCAGTATTCTATTTATTGAATGTGTCCGTGACTACATTGCGCAATTACAGGATTCCAACAACTGGCTCAGGGCTTTGGCACATACTGAACTGGCGAATGCTTTGGCTGCTATTCACGGCAAACCGGAACAGGCCTGGACGGTGGAAAGTTTGGCTGAACAATGTTGCATGTCCCGTTCTAAATTTGCCACCTTATTTAGCAGTATTGTGGGTGAAACACCTTTAGCCTATTTACAGCAGTATCGCTTACGTTTGGCCTCACAGCATTTACGTGAAGGACAATTATCCATTCAGCAAATTGCCCATCGCGTAGGTTATTCTTCAGAAACGGCCTTTAGCCAAACCTTTAAACGACTGTTTGATTTAACCCCTAGCCAGTATCGGCAACAATTTCAGTAAATTATTCTGGGTTTGATGTATTCACCGGATTTAAGATGTTCAAAATCGCTTGAACAGGATCTTCACTATTGCCTGAAAGCAATTTCTTGTGCATGGTGATGTGCTGCATCGCCTGAATTTGTGCGGTTTCACCATTCATCAATTTTTCAATTTCAGCAGCCAAATTTTCCGGCGTTGCATCACTTTGAATCAATTCTCGAACGATTTTTTTACCGGCAATAATATTCGGTAAAGAATAATAAGGAATTTTGATCAGGAATTTGATCACCACATAAGTCAGCCAGTTCAACTTATAAAAGGTCACCATCGGACGATGCAATAACATCGCCTCTAAAGTTGCGGTTCCCGAAGCCAATGCCACAATATTTGAGGCATTCATGACCTGACGACCAATTTTAGATTCCGTATCTATATTTTCCATTAAGCAAACTTTAGCTACAAAATCAGCAGGATACTGTTTTAGCAATGCTTCAATCTGCTGCTTGCGTGCATCATTAATCGCAGGAATCAAAAATACATATTCAGGGTACTTTTGACTGACGATCTTGGCGGCATCCAGCACCAATGGACCGAGTCTTTCAATTTCACCACGACGGCTGCCCGGTAAAAGTGCGATATGTTTGTGTTCAACATTTAAGCCAAGTTCTTGCTTGGCATCAATCAGTGGATTTGTGAGCGGCAGTTGACTTGCCAATGGATGACCGACAAAAGCAGCGGGAACATCAAATTGCTTATAAAAGGCTTTTTCAAATGGAAATAAACACAGCACCAAATCGATACTGGCTTTAATGCCATGTACCCGTCCCTGACGCCATGCCCAAACTGAAGGACTGACATATTGCACGGTTTTAATCGGCAGATTTTTCTGTTTTAAACTTTTGGATAAGCGCAAATTAAAGTCCGGTGCATCAATTCCGACAAACACATCGACCGGATCTTTAGTCCATGTATCGACCAATCCATCACGGACAGCAAACAGTTTTTTAATATCTTTTAAGACTTCAACAATCCCCATCACCGATAAAATATCCATCGGATAATAACTCTTGAAGCCTTCTGCAATCATTTGCGGACCACCGATGCCTTCAAATTCGGCATCAATTCCTTGCTCACGAAAACTACGGATAAGTTTAGCGCCAAGCGTATCTCCAGACACTTCCCCGACAACGATACCGATTTTAAGCTTCCGATTTTGCAAGTGTTTATCCTCAAATTTTTTAAAGTTTAACATAGCTGATCTTTCAGATTAATCATGATAGCGGTGCAAAGCTATTTTTTCTCATCAGAAATGAGGCTTTATCGTCCTGCCTGATCAACGCTATTTTCTATTTCTTTTTTTAGAATAAGTAAATCAATAATCAAGACAACGACTTATATGAAAAAGTCATAACATATGCACGTTTTTTGATATTTGGCATATAACCATGTTTGGTCCACTCGAATTTATTTTAGCAGGTGTTTTGGTCGGTTTCTGCGTTGGGATTACAGGTGTTGGTGGAGGTTCATTAATGACTCCCATCCTGATTAGCCTGTTTAGAATCGAGCCACATATTGCCATTGGAACAGACTTACTGTATGCCGCAATTTCAAAATTCTGCGGATCTTTAGTTCACGCAAAAAAAATGAATATTGTCTGGCCGATTGTCCTTTGGCTTGCTGTGGGTAGTATTCCCGCTTCGTTTGCAACCCATTGGGTTTTAGAAAATTACCTCAGTCATTCAAGTAGCTATAAAGCTGTTTTGACTATGGTCTTGGGCTTTATGCTGACCCTGACCGGTATTTCTATCGTGTTCCGCGGTCACATTGAACGCTTCTTTAACAAGTTCCGTAAGGATGTCCCTTTGGATATGACGCAGGATTTGGAAAAGGTTAACCTGCAAGCCAAAGACAAACGTGCTTATATTATCATTATGGGTATTGTACTTGGCGTATTTGTGACCCTTTCTTCAGTCGGTGCTGGTGCCTTTGGTATCATGGCGCTTGTGCTGATGTTCCCGAATTTACCGATGATCCGTATTATCGGTTCCGATGTTGTCCATGCCGTGCTTTTGACTTTAGTCGCAGGGCTTGGACACATGAGTTCGGGTAATGTAGATTTACACTTACTCGGATGGTTATTGGTCGGTTCAATTCCTGCAATTATCGTTGGAACTTTGATCAGTTCCCGTCTGCCAGAAAAAATTATCCGTAAGATTTTGGGGATTACCCTATTCGCATTAGGCATGAATTTCATGCTTCATCCGGTCAAAGCAAAACCTGTAGAAAAACCGGCTACAGCGCAAGTGATCATTATTGAAAAATCGATGAAAGTTTAATTTAACTATACGATTCATCACTTTTTTTTGACCTATATATTGATCTTTTTTATAACATTGTGAACATACATTCGTGTTATATTCAGATTGAGAATAAACTTTTGTATGATCGAACCAGTGACGGCAATGAATACACTACAGTCAAAACCTATTACACAATCTGACATCGACGACGTGAATGTACAAAGCATTCAGCCTTTGGTAACTCCTGCTGAATTAAAAAAAGAGCTGCCTCTGACTGAACATGCCTATCAAACCGTCCTTAAAGGCCGTGAAACCATTCGCAATATCTTGGATGGCAAAGACAAACGTCTATTCGTGGTCATTGGTCCTTGCTCAATTCACGATACGGTTGCTGCACATGAATATGCGGATCGTCTCAAAGTTTTAAGCGAAAAAGTGAAAGACACCCTTTATATTGTGATGCGCGTTTATTTTGAAAAACCGCGTACGACTGTGGGCTGGAAAGGTTTAATTAATGACCCTGACATGAATGACTCTTTCAACATTGAAAAAGGTCTTCGTATTGGTCGTCAGCTTTTGGTTGAACTGAATGAAAAAGGATTACCGTGTGCCACTGAAGCACTTGATCCGAACTCGCCACAATATTATCAAGATCTGATTTCATGGTCAGCGATTGGTGCACGTACCACCGAAAGCCAGACGCATCGTGAAATGTCTTCAGGCTTATCATCACCTGTAGGCTTTAAAAATGGTACAGATGGCGGTTTAACAGTTGCGACCAATGCCATGCAATCGGTTAAACACGGTCACAGCTTCCTCGGTCTAAATGATCAAGGTCAGGTTTCTGTCATTCGTACCAGTGGCAACCAATACGCACACGTAGTTCTACGTGGTGGTAATGGCAAACCGAACTATGATGCAGGTTCTGTTGCAGAAGCTGAAAATGCTTTGGCGAAAGCGAAAGTCAGCAACAAAATCATGATTGATGCCAGTCATGCCAATTCAAACAAAGACCCGTACTTACAACCGCTGGTATTGAAAAACATCACAGAACAAATTCTGGATGGCAACAAGTCGATTGTGGGTCTTATGGTTGAAAGCCATCTTAAAGGCGGTCGCCAGGATATTCCTGAAAATCTGGATGATCTTGAATACGGCAAATCAGTGACTGACGGCTGTATCGATTGGGAAACCACAGAAAAAGCCCTGCTCGATATGCATGAAGCACTGAAAGACGTTTTACCAAATCGCTAAGAGATTTAAAACGCCATCTAACCAGATGGCGTTTCTACTTTAACCTTAGGAAAAATTTTATCTTATGAATCAAATTGAAAATGCATTAAGCCACATCGAGAATTTCCAGTTTATTCACGAACACCTATTCACCTCAGCTCAGCCCACTGCTGAACAGTTGAAACTGATTAAAGAATACGGCGTGACCACGATTGTGAATCTGGGATTGTCTGATGCAGAGCAGCATTTAGATCATCAAGATAAAATTTGTTTAGATTTAGGCTTAAATTATATTCAGTTTCCCATTTCGCCAGAAACACCGTCTGATGACCAATGTTTACTGATATTAGACATGCTGGCTCATTTAGTACAAGAAAAAATGGTCTGGCTACATTGCAGCAAAAATTATCATGTCAGTAGTTTGATGTATTTATATCGTCAGTACTATATGGATATGGACATGCCTACGGCGCAAGAGCTGATGCACAGCATTTGGGAACCGAATGAAACCTGGACAGGTCTCATCCATGCGGTAGCCCTACAACTGCAAGGTCGCAAAGCCACCCAAGAATTACAGCAGTCTTTGATCCATCCAGATCATTTTGCCTGATGCGAAATCAACACTGTTGCAGTCGATAAAATACCTTCTTCACGTCCGGTAAAGCCTAATTTTTCTGTGGTTGTGGCTTTAACACTAATTTGTGTGACATGTACATCCAGAACATCTGCAATACTTTGACGCATTTCTAAATTATGTTTCGCCAATTTTGGGCGTTCACATGCGACTGTAATATCGGCATTATTTAACACATAACCACGATCTAAAATCAGTTGATAGACATGTTTAAGCAAAACACGGCTATCAGCACCTTTAAATTTCGGATCGGTATCTGGAAAATGCTGCCCGATATCGCCCAAAGCCAAAGCACCCAATAACGCATCACATAAAGCATGTAATACCACATCACCATCTGAATGGGCTTTTAAACCTTGAGTATGTGGAATTTTAATCCCTGCCAAAGTGACAAAATCACCTTCTTCAAAGGCGTGTACATCCATTCCCTGACCAATTCGAATTTGTGCGACCACTTTGAGCATCCTTAAGAAATAAATGATTGAGATGTTGTATTCACGCTTTCTATTTCGCTATAGTTACATCAGCACAACATAGTGAAATTATAAGCGATCATGCTGGTGAATACCGATATTAATCTCATTAAAACATTAAGCACATTATTCAGTATTGGCTGTTTGTGCTCAACTTTGGCTCATGCTCAAAAAATTGACTGTTCTAGCCCCAATACTTCATCAATGAAACAGATTTGTGCTGCAAATTTTGCCCAATCGCGAGAAAAATTAAACAATCATTATATCACTGCATTTTTGGTCAGTGATGCACCGGTTCACTTATTGGAAGATACCCATACTTTATGGTTTAAGCGTTTACAACAATGTAAAAGTTTAAATTGTTATAAACAACAATTTGAACTACGCATTGAAGATCTCAATTTTTATACCTCACTAAATCAGAGTTTAACCAATCATTATTTAAAATTTGAAAATGGTCAAATTGCCAGTCAACCTGTGCATTTACAAGTCCATCAACTCAGCAAAGATAGAATTAAAATTGAAGGCATCGCCTACCGTAACCCAAACAATAAACTGGAAACACAAACAATTCCTTTTTTAGCCTATACAACGCCTGACCAGAAAAGTGAAATCATGGATAACGAACATGATTGCAAATATCAGTTCGATTTTAATAAGGCCATTTTATCGGTTAAAACAGAACAGAAAGGCTGTGAACGCTTTGTGGGTGTATATCGGATTTATGATTAATTACTCAATTTAATTTTTTTAAAAAGTGTTCTGCTGATGGATGATCATTCGATTCAGAAAATTGCTATTGAAACTGCTATAAACCTAGTCGCGGCTGAACATTCACAACCTTTTGGCTTTGGGGTGGAGGTATATAAAGTCTCGGATAAAATTTTTATGATGACCATGACCTATCAAAATGAAAAAATTGTCACTCTAAAATGCTCTCCGCAAGACTCTGAAATGCTACGTGATATCTATCCGTCGATTCGTCCGGGATATCACATGAATAAAAAGCACTGGATTACGATTTATCCAGGCAAAGAAATCACCATGGAATTAGTGCAAGATTTAGTCATTGCCTCATATGAACTGGTAATCAGTAAATTACCTAAACACCAGAAAATAGGTTTAGAAGCTAAAAAATAAAAAGCATGAAGCTAAAACTCCATGCTTTTTTATCGCTTAAACTGGATGTTGTGAAGCGACTTCCTGACTAATCATCACGGCTGTCGCTGCGGATAATGTCCAGCCTAAATGACCATGCCCGGTATTATAAAAAACCCGTTCACGCTTTCCACGTCGAACAATTGGCATCATATTCGGCATCATCGGACGTAAACCTGCCCAAGGTACGACATTTTCAGTGGTAATATTAAAATTCTTGTTCACCCAATCGGTCAGCGGCTGTATGCGATCTGCCCGGATATCCCGGTTATAACCATTAAATTCAGCCGTGCCTGCAACACGTAACCGATCTGCACCTAAACGTGAAGTGACAATTTTCGCACTTTCATCCAGCAGGCTCACCCACGGTGCATTCTTGATGCTGTCCTCATCATTTAAATCTAGCGTAATAGAATACCCCTTCACTGGATAGACATTGACGCGATCACCCAATAAATTTGCCAAGTGATAGCTTCCGACACCGCCACACACCACCACGGCATCCGCTTCCAATGATTCAACTGAAGTTGCATTTAAATGCATATTTTCATTACTGGCATGATAAAGTACAGTGACACCTGTGGCATGATGTTTGACATCCGTGACTTCCATACCAAACATGTATTTCACCCCATATTTTTCAGATGCCTCAGCAAGCCCTTTGGTAAATTTATGAATATCACCTGTGGCATCTCCGGGACAATAAAAACCGCCATAATATTCGCCCTTTAAACTGGGTTCTATGCTTTTAATTTCACCTGGTGTAACCGAAATTCTTTCCAAACCACCCTCAATAAGCAAAGTATTCACCCGCGTTGCCACTTCATAATCAAGCTTGCTGTGATAGAAATGCAGAATTCCACGTTTTTCCAAATCAAACTGAATATTTTCTTGTTCAGCAACAGCAAATAAACGCTCACGGGCTAATAGCGCCATTTTTACGGTATCTCGAGTATTGGCTTCGTAATTTTTAATATTGCCAAGGAATTCCATTAACCAGCCATATTTATGCAGGTCAAATGAAGGGTTAAGTAACAGTGGTGCATTTTTATTGGACATCCACTTAATACCTTTCAGTACTGTGGCTTTTTGATTCCAGACTTCTGCATTACAGGCAGAAAGCTGTCCGCCATTGGCAAACGAGGTTTCCATGGCTGGATATAAATGTTTATCCATGACGGTAACTTTATAGCCCAATTTTGCCAGCTCATAGGCGGAAGTAACACCGGTAATTCCTGATCCGATCACAACGATATGACACATACGACACTCCCTGGAAATGTGTATACATTTCTTCTGAGCCCCATCTGTGATTGATACCTGAGAGCTTCGATCATGACGTTAAAAACTTAACGCTGACCATCCCCTTCGGTGAGCATATTGACTGAATATGCTTCTCTCCAGATTTTTGAAATTATTACAGTCCTTTTGCCTGAGAGTTTCCGGGGTCGTTGCTCCTTCGGCGTGTTCACAGAAGAACATCTCTCCTGCAATAATTACTTATATTAATATGAGCAACTTTTGTACCATTCGCGAGCACTAAATTCATTTATTTGTTAATTAATTCATCTTAAATAAAAATATTCATACTAATCAAACAATTAAAACAAAAAAATAAATTTAAGAAAAATTAAATATCGTAAAAATAAAGTGAAATCAGTTATTCAAATTGTGCTGTTGTAGTGATTAAAATGCACCGTTTTAGAGATCTAATTTACATCTCTTTAATTACCGACTTTGTCATATGTTGTAATTTCAAATCAATCAAAGGTTGCCCTACATTGGCATCAATTGGATACGATTCAACACATGCTGTTTTTGAATAGCCACATCTTTCATAATATTGAATCAGCTCTGTTCTGGCATCAAGTACAAACATTTCATAGTGAGTTAAGCTCGGCAACTCTTCTAAAGCCTTTTTTTCAGCATATTTCAAAACATGCTTTCCAATACCCTGATTTTGCCAGCGTGAGTGGACACAAAAAGTGCCTATTTCAACGGCATTTTGCTGAAAGGTTAAACCTATACAAGCGACTAAAGCAGATTCTAAATCCTCAACCATTTCAGCAACAAATAGAGAAAAATTCTGCTGATTCAGACTATCCAATAACTGCTGATGATTGATTCGATCTCCAGCAACAATATCCTGTTCACTGGTCCAACTAGCACCTGTAGTTGTACGATATGCCTGATTTATCAAAGCAACTAGGCTTTCAACATCACTGGCATTTGCCAGTCTATATTTTAATGGCTGCATTATTTTTCTAAAAAATTTAATTAAAAGAAAATTATCACAAAGCATCATCAAACAAAATTCTATTCATAAAAAAACCAGACTTAAAGTCTGGTTTTTTTATCTAAGTTTGTAGCTAACGAAGTAGTGCTTTTTTGTTGCTATTCACTTACCGCGTTCGGGCAAAGCATTGCTTTGCTTTTCCTCACTTGGGTTCAATCGGTGCAAATGGCATAACCACATCCGCATTTTGTGCACGATGGCGCATGAAGTGATCCATCAACACAATCGCAAACATCGCTTCAGCGATTGGTGTCGCACGAACACCGACACACGGGTCATGACGACCTTTGGTCAATACGTCCGTATCTTCACGCTCGATATTAATAGTTTTACCTGGGGTGGTGATACTTGCAGTTGGTTTCAGTGCAATTGCCACACGAATGGTTTGACCACTTGAAATACCACCGAGAATCCCGCCTGCATGATTGGCAAGAAAACCATCTGTAGTGAGTTCATCACGTGATTCATGGCCGAACTGTTCAGCAACTGCAAAGCCATCACCAATTTCAACGCCTTTAACCGCATTAATGCTCATCATCGCATGTGCAATATCCGCATCTAAACGATCAAATACTGGCTCGCCCCAACCTACAGGAACATTCTCTGCAAGAATTTCCAACTTCGCACCACAGCTAGTGCCTTGTTCGCGAAGTGAAGTGACTAATGCTTCAAAACGTGGCACTGCATCAACATCACCACAGAAAAATGGATTGTTTGGAACTTCATTCCAATCTAGTTTTTCGGTTTTTTCCGTACCAATTTGTGTGACATGACCACGAATGTTAATACCAAACTTTTCAACCAGATATTTTTTCGCAATTGCACCCGCAGCCACACGCATTGCAGTTTCACGTGCGCTTGAACGACCGCCACCACGGTAATCACGAAAACCATACTTTTGGGTATAGGTATAATCTGCATGACCCGGACGGAACGTTTGCGCAATGTTGCCGTAGTCTTTGGATTTCTGATCCGTATTACGAATCAATAAACCAATTGATGTACCTGTAGTTTTACCTTCAAATACACCGGAAATAATTTCGACTTCATCCGGCTCTTTACGCTGGGTCGCGAATTTAGAGGTGCCCGGTTTACGGCGATCTAAATCTTTTTGTAAATCTGCTTCAGTCAGTTCGATCCCAGGCGGCACACCATCGACAATTGCCATCAGGCCAACGCCATGAGATTCACCACAAGTCGTTACACGGAACAGTTGTCCAATACTATTACCTGCCATGTTCACAACTCCTTATGCTTGAACAGATTGTACAAATAAATCACGGTATTTACGGCATTGCTCTGCTGTTAAAGCAAAAATACCCGAACCACCTTTTTGGAAAGTTAACCAATGGAAATCAACAGTATTAAAGTTCTGTTTCATTGCCCATTCAGAATTACCTACTTCAATGACAATCAACCCATTTTCAGTTAAGTAATCCGCAGCTTGCGCCAACATTTTACGAACTAGATCTAAACCATCTTGACCTGCAGCAAGCGCAAGTTCTGGCTCATGTAAAAATTCAGCTGGTAAATCAGCCATATCTTCTGCATCCACATACGGTGGATTAGATACGATTAAATCATATTGATTTTCAGCAGGAATTTTTGCAAATAAATCCGATTCCATCAATGCAACCTGATATTGCATATTGTGATGTTCAGCGTTAATCGATGCTACTTCTAAAGCTTCTTTAGAAATATCGGTCGCATCCACTTCAGATTCAGGGAAAGCATAAGCCAATGCAATCGCGATACAGCCCGAACCGGTACACATATCTAAAATACGACGCGGAGTTTGCGGATTATTATTTTCAGGAAGATTGTTCAAAGCTTCACGCACCAGACCATTTTCATCTAGGCAATAAGGTGCAAAGCGTTGGTTAATCAATTCTGCAATTGGTGAACGTGGAATAAGTACACGTTCATCCACATAATAGGGTTTATCGCAGAAATATGCCAGATTCAACAAATATGAAGTTGGCACTTTTTCATTGATACGACGTTCCAGCAAACTGATAAATTCAGCTTTTTCACTTGGCAGTAATTTCGCATCTAAAATTTCTGGATTTGCGTTCCAGTCCAGTGCCAGTGTTTGCAATACTAAAGCCGAGCTTTCTGCAAAAAAGTCTTCTGTACCTTGACCCAAGTGTGCATCGTATTGACGTAGAGCTGAAACACCAAAACGGATAAAATCACGAATAGTTGTTAGGTTTTCAGCGGCTTCCTGTAAATGTTCAGGGCTAATTGTCAGTTGATCCACTTAAGGCATCTCCAAGGTCAAATTTTTAAAGCGCCTTATGATACCTTGTTTTATTGGTTTTTTATAACGTTTCAAGCAGATTAAAAACAATAATCTATTCGCCATTTATTTAATTTGATAATAGTAAGCACGTTCCATCGTCATTTCTAAAACACATTTTTCCTGTTTGACTTTAAGGAAGCTCGAGGTCACTTTTAAATAGCATTGCTGATTAACACGTTTTAACCAAAGCTTATGCTGCTGCTCGACATTACTTTGATTAATCCCACTGTTTTTTAAATAATTTTTATAATATTTATTCAGGATTTTTTCCTGATTTTTCAACTCTTTATCTACACATTTTTTGACTGTTTCAATTTGACCATAAGATGTGTTTAGGCATTTGTTATATTCGTCAGAATATCCTTGTGCTAAAACTGCGGTTGAGCCCAAAGCAGCCATACTGAAAATCACTGGCATTAAAAATCGCATCACATTCCCCTGTCTTAAATGACTCAAATTTAAATAATATTGTTTTGTTTATTCAAAGATACTACAACAATCATGTGCAAATTCCTATATCACTGCAGCTCAAGCCTAAATCCGATAAAAACTTCATTACAATTACACATTGAATCTGCACCAAATGCCCTTATATACTTTTCACTCTCTGTCTAAATATTTTTTTATGAGCTACAAACACAATAATTTAATGGCAATGCGCCAAAACTATTGGAATGACACAGATTCAGCCCAGGTTGAAAGCGAGAAACAATTCTTTCAGCAAACCTTGATTGAATACAACATCTACACAGCCCCATCAGAAGATGATGCCAAATATCTGTTCTTTAGTTTACCCAGCATTATTATTGTCAAAGGTTATGCCCTCGGTTTTAAACATGACACTGTTCAAGCTATGATTTTTAAACATATTCAAGATAATAAAACCGTGTTGAAGCAAAAAAGTGACATTAAAATTCAATTCCGCATGTAAATATTTATCTAATCTACCTTCATCACAATTGCCTGTGCGGGTATCCTTCTCAAGGCTGATAAAAGTGTGAGTAACCCATTTATTTCACGCGTGTGAAAAGCGTCTAGTTCTTATAGGACTAGAGCTTTTATGGAAAATAAATTAAATATTAAGCATATTAATGCCCTGTACAGCAGGTTGAACTTTTTTAATACGTGAATACGCGGTAATATCCGCTACAATTAATTATTTAATTATTCTGCGACTTGCTGATTAAAGGATTTTGTTTAATGTCAGATCAGAACGATAAGCTTAAACAACTCAAAACCTCCTCTATGGATCGACGTTTATCTATCGCTAAAGCATCCTTACTGGCAGGGACGCGATGGGCGGCCTCTAGCGCAACCACCATGTTTTCCAGTGAAGCAGAAAAAGAAAAGAAACGTAAAAAAGCCATGAAAGAACAAGCCGATTATCTTGTTTCTGAAATTGGAAAACTTAAAGGTTCTATCGTTAAAATTGGGCAAATGATGGCGCTTTATGGCGAACATTTTTTACCTGAAGAAATTACTCAAGCGCTGAATACTTTAAATAATCAAACCATTGCACTTGCCTGGCCTGCGATTAAACAACATCTAGAACAACAATTGGGTTCTAAGCTCAATGACTTAACCATAGATCATGAACCTTTAGGCACCGCCTCTTTAGCCCAGGTACATCGTGCCACACGAAAATCAGATGGTTTGGAAATTGTACTCAAAATCCAGTATCCGGGTGTAGCAGCGGCCATTGATTCAGACATGAGCCTGTTTAAAAACATGCTCAAATTGACCCGCATGGTGCCGCAAACACGCGAATTTGATCAATGGTTTGATGAAGTTCGTGAAATGATGCATCGCGAAGTGAATTATGACATTGAAGCTGCGACCACACGTCGTTTTGCCGAGCGTTTAAAAGATGATCCTCGCTATATTGTGCCGCAGATTGTGGATGAATATTGCACAGATCAAATTTTATGCATGACTTTTGAACGAGGCGTACCAATCAATAGCCCTGTGATGCTGTCTTTGCCTCAAGAGCGTCGCAACCAGCTCGGTGAAGCCTCTCTCGAAATTGCGGTACGTGAAATTTTTGAATGGGGCGAAATGCAAACCGATCCAAATTTTGGTAATTATTTGGTGCGTTTGGGCAATGGTGAAGATAGCCAAGATAAAATTGTACTGTTAGATTTTGGGGCCATTCGTCAATTTGACGAACATTTGCTGAGTGTTGCACGTAATTTGATTCAAGCCGGTTATCATCACAATATTGATGAAATGGTTCGTGCCATGACGGGTTATGAATTCTTTGACTCCATTCCGCAAAGCATTAAGCCAGATATGGCCAAAGTGTTTTTATTGGCCACTGAAGCATTTAGCACAACTGCTAATAATCCAGACTTACCTCAAGGTGTGATGGATGAGCAGCAACGCTATGACTGGAAAAAAAGCCAATTGCATAGTCGCGTAATGCAACGTGCATCCAAATCGATGGCATCGCGTTATTTCAGCGTTCCCCCAAAAGAATTTATGTTTATTAGTCGTAAATTCATTGGGGCATACACTTTTATGACTGTCATTGATGCAAAAACCAATGTGCGCAAGATGGTCGAAAAATTTTTATAATCTATTCTGACTAGAGTGACTGCATTGTCATTCTAGTCAACCTTATCTTTCTAGCCTGCCTTTATAATGATTAAAAACAAATATTATTCAAACATTTAATAACTTTAAAATTTATTTCAAACCGTTCATCCAAGTCAATTTTAATTGTCAGTCATGACATAGTCTTTTCCAAATTCACATGTCAGCATAAAAATACAAAGAATCGAAAATCGATGGACGATAACAATGACCAATATGGTAAATAAAGCACAAGGATTTGGGCTATTACTGATCACTAAAATTGCCGGTAGCGAGGTTCTTGATCAATTCAAACTGCGTAAATTTCTTGAAAAATCGTTATATCAAGGTTCAAAAATCGGTTTTAAAACCCTAACCAAGACCCAAAAAGCATTTAAAGCCAATTCCAATATCAGCAAACAACGCCTTCCAAATCAACACAAGTCATTATTTGATTTAAGTCTGACTGAAGAACAGCAAATGACCTGTGATGCGATGGATCAATTTGCAGCAGAAGTGCTTTATCCCTTAGCCGCTGAAGCAGACAATAATGAAAAATTTCCCGCAGCACTTTGGCAACATGCTACTGATTTAGGACTGAATTACTATGCGCTTCCTGAAGCTTTAGGTGGAGTTGCGACGGAAAAGAATATTGTAAGCAATATCCTCATTGCTGAACATTTAGCCAAAGGAGATTTCAGCTTAACGGCAGGCTTACTTTCCACATTTAGTGTGATTAATGCGATTATCCAATGGGGTTCTGAAAAAGTTCAGTCCACCTATTTAGCAAGCTTCGCAAATGATCCCGATATTCTCGCGACATTTGCGGTACAAGAAGCAACCGCTGCATTTAACCCTTTCAAGCTAAAAACCAAAGCGACTTCAATTCATGAAAAATACACCCTTCATGGAGAAAAAACTTTAGTGATATTGGGTGAAACTGCCGATCTATTTCTGGTAAATGCTGAACTGAATGGCTTGCCAGAGGTTTTCATTGTAAAACGCGACAGCAGCATTACCGCGAAGAAAAGTCCAGCAATGGGCTTAAAAGCTACAGAAACGGTGACTTTACACTTTAATAATAGTCCGGCTGAATTATTAGGTGATGATGACTTTAATTATCCGGTCTTCTTGGATTTGGGCAACCTGATGTGGTGCGCCATGGCTCTTGGAACTTGTGAAGCCGTAAAAGCTTACTGTATTCAATATGCCAATCAACGTACTGCTTTTGGTGAACCTATTTCACACCGTCAGAGTGTGGCATTTATGATTGCAGATATGGCGATTGAAATTGACGCCATGCGCATGTTGATTTTAAATGCAGCCAGCCTGGCTGAAGCAGGTCACCCGTTTCATCGTGAAGCCTATTTGGCACGTTTATTCTGTGCAGAAAAATCGATGAAAATCGGCACCGATGGTGTGCAAATACTGGGTGGTCATGGCTTTACCAAGGAACATCCGGTTGAGTGCTGGTACCGTGACCTACGTGCAACAGCGATCTTACATTCAGGCTTACATGCTTAATCCATAACAATAAGGAATCGAGCCAATGAATTTACAAAATCCTAAAAAATTTAAGATGTTGATTGATCAAGCTCATGAATCTGCTTTAAATGTACTACGCTCTATTTCACGTAAATATGATAAAGCTGAACACAGTTATCCTAAAGAACTGGACATGTTTGCCTCACTCATTGATGGCATGAATGATGGTGGCGAAGGCATCAATGCGGGGGCTGCTGTTGGAAAACGTGGAAGTACAGAATCGGGAAATAAAAATGGCGTCAATATGTCTACCGTTCTTGGGGTCATTGAGATGTGCTATGGAGATACTGGGTTATTACTCAGTATGCCTCGTCAGGGTTTAGGGAATTCTGCCATTGCAGCCGTGGCAAATGACGAACAGCTGGAACGTTTCAAAGGCACATGGGCAGCCATGGCCATTACTGAACCCGGCTGCGGTTCAGATTCTGCAGCCATTCGTACCACAGCGACAAAAGACGGTGATGATTACATCTTAAATGGTGAAAAGATTTTCGTAACCTCTGGTGAGCGTGCTGACTCTGTTGTAGTTTGGGCAACTTTAGATAAAAAACTCGGACGTGCTGCCATTAAATCCTTTGTCGTTCCTAAAGGTACAGCTGGCATGAAAGTAGAACGCCTGGAACATAAACTGGGAATCAAAGCATCCGATACAGCTGTGATCAGCTTCGTTGATTGCCGTGTACCCGCAGAAAATCTGTTGGGCCACGCTGAAATTGATGTGGCTAAAGGTTTCGCAGGAGTCATGGAAACTTTTGACAATACCCGACCACTGGTTGCTGCCATGGCAGTCGGATGTGCCAAAGCCTCATTGGAACGAATTAAGGAAATTTTCAAAGATCAATTAGATGAAAATTACGCTATGCCCTATTTGCAAACCACTCATATCGCAGCACAAATTTACCGTATGGAAGCCGAGTGGGAAGCGGCTCGCTTACTGACCATGAAAGCGGCCTGGATGGCGGATAATAAAAAACCGAACTCACGTGAAGCCTCCATTTCCAAAGCAAAAGCGGGACGAATCTGTAATGAAATTACTTTAAAATGTGTAGAACTTGCTGCAAGTGTCGGTTATAACGAAGATGAACTATTAGAGAAATGGGCACGTGACTCAAAAATTCTGGATATTTTTGAAGGCACACAACAGATTCAACAATTGATTATTGCACGTCGTGAATTGGGCAAGAGTTCCAGTGAATTAAAATAATTTCTCGCTTTTTCAAAGCATAAAATCGGCCAAAAGATGGATTTTTATCAGATATAGCGTTATAAAAATCCATCTTTTTTTATTTCTATATATTTAAGCTTATGTATCAAGTTAGACCTATTCAAGCACAAGATAATGCTGAAATTGCACGCGTCATTCGCGAAGTTTCCAAAGAGTTCGGACTTGCTCCTGAATCAGGTTTTGCTGTAGCTGACCCAATTTTAGATGACTTATACACGGTTTATCAGCAACCTAATGCACAATATTGGGTGATTGAAAATGAACAGGGTGAAATTTTGGGTGGTGGTGGTTTATCGCCTTTAAAAGGTGATCGCACCATTTTAGAAATTCAAAAAATGTATTTTTTACCAGAAATACGTGGTCTAGGATTCGCCAAGCAACTTCTAGAAAAAGCTTTTCAGTTTACCCTACAGCATGGTTTTCATTCTTGCTATTTAGAAACCACCAAAGAACTTTGGCAAGCTGTCAAACTTTATGAAAAATTAGGGTTTGAGTATTTAAATCACCCTAAAGGCAACACAGGTCATAGTCAAGCCTGTGAAATCTGGATGGAAAAACGATTGTAATTCTTCTACATTTTAAAAAATGTTCTCGCCTTCAAAAGAACATTTTTTAATTTGGGATTTCTTATACTCGCCCTTTTGATTTATCTCCCATGTCAGCATTTGCTTACGCAGAAAGCATTCATTGACACCTATGCTAAAATCAGCAGGAGCCCTAGTATAAAAATATCAGGAAGCATGATGTTTCCATAATAAAAATAATAAACGATATAAGCAGGATACATAAGGGTAAAACAGGAGTTATACCTTGTAACTAATCTGAATAAGCCCCGTCACGATGATGGGGCTTATTTTTTGCCAAGAATTTTCAAACCCTAACAAGAATAAGTCAAAATTTGTACAGCTTCATGGGTTCAGCTTGCTAATGTTGAACTTTCAATCAGTCATTCAGGATCACTAAAATGTCTAAAAAAGCCTTATTTATTACTTCCAATGTGGGCGTAGAACAAGATGAGCTGATCAAACCGTCTGAATATTTACAATCAAAAGGTATTGAAGTGATTCATGCCGCAGAAGAACAAAAGGATGTTCAAACGGTTAAGAGTGATAAGGAACATGCAACCTCTTATACTCCGCAAACCACTTTATCTAGAGTCTCTCCGGAGGATTATGATATTTTGGTCATTCCTGGAGGAACGGTAAATGCTGATATCCTTCGATTAAATAAGGATGCTCACAAAATTATTCAGCACTTTACAGATAATGCAAAACCTATTGCTGCCATTTGTCACGGACCTTGGGTATTAATTAATGCGGAAAGAATTAAAGATAAAAATTTAACCTCTTATAAAAGTATAAAACTGGATTTAGAAAATGCAGGTGCGAATTGGGTCGATGAAGAAGTTCATCACTGCAATACCAACAATTGGCTATTGATCACATCACGAAGCCCAGATGATATTCCTGCTTTTAATCAAGCCATTGTGCAAGAATTGAGTAATTAACAAAATTTTTAAGCAGTGAGTCCCATTAATATAATGGGACGCTTTAATTTAAAGCTTGAAACATTAAATTATTGAATGCTTCATTCATAAAAATACTTCACAAATCGTTTGAATTATACTAAACATCGACTATTGACTCGTTTTACGCAGACCACTAGCATAACTTCAATAAAATTTTACTTTGGGTTTCTAACCTTGTTAATTACGCGCCATTTATCTCATTTACGTTCAAAATTATCCCCTAATAATTTTTTTACATTTAAATCAACAGCGATCGTCATTACTACTCTAGCTTTTACCGGCTGTACATCCTTTGGTGGGAGTTCAGTCGCTAAACGATCTGCCAAATTATCCACTGGCATACAAAAAGCATATGCTGTTGCACCCGATACGGCAAATCATGTATCTCCGATGATTATCCAAAGTGCGGACAAATATGCTGTTGATCCATTACTATTAGCTGCCATGATCCGACAAGAATCAAGTTATAAGAATTATGCCATTTCATCCGCAGGTGCTGTTGGACTTACTCAGGTGATTCCACGTTACTGGCAACAAACTTGTCCAGGTGATTTAAGTGATGAATATCATAATATTAATTGCGGCACCTATATTTTAGCCACCTATAACAACAAAGCAGGAAGTTGGCCTAAAGCTCTTGCCTATTACAATGTTGGACCTGCAGGCTACAACTCCAGTTCTAAGATGAAAAAACAAGGTGAAAAGTATGCAAGACAAGTTAAACAACATCACAACACTTTAAAGGGTGCTTTATAAATTTAATCGAAATCCTTCTGCCTATGAGATAGGAGGATATTATTCATATTCATTTGTTGTGTTTTAGACTCTAAGTAACGCTCGAAAACCTCGAGAAGCATAATAAGATTCTGCTCCATTATGATAAACAAAAACTCGTCCATAACGTTTATCCGCAAAAAGAGCCCCGCCTTTCTTGCGGATATCATCCGGTGTAAATAACCAGCTTGAAGTTTTCATATCCATTGAATCTATCGCTTGCAGTTCATAATACTCATGCTCGGTTAACAATTCGACGCCCATAACTGAAGCAAAATCCAAGACTGAATTTTCAGGTTTATGGGTTTTCCGAGAATCTAGTGCTTTCCGGTCATAACATAAGCTCCTACGACCTGATGGGCTCTCTATACTACAATCCATAAAAATATACTGATCGGTGATATGATCATGCAATACAACATCAGGTTCTCCACCTGTTCGCTCCATTGCATGTAATGAGCACATTTTTCTGGGTTTTCCTCCAACTTATATTGGATCTTCGACCATTGCATGGCTTTATGCCGCTGCATATTTCGCTCAAATCGTATTTTTAGAATATTTAAAAGATCTGCTGTTTGTTCTGTAGTTAATTGTTTTTGTATGGATTTATTTTCTTTGATTTTATATCGCTCACTTTTTTATTCTAAATATTTTGCATTATTTCTTTTACAGACTACAAGTCTGAAAAGAATGGGGAATTGTACAGATCATCTCCTTTCCTCTTTCCATTTTTTAAATATAAAAAATCCCCCTGCTCTACGAGTCAGGGGGATTTTAGAATGAATGAGCTGGCGATGACTTACTCTCACATGGGTAACCCCACACTACCATCAGCGCAAAGAGGTTTCACTTCTGAGT
>NZ_JABERM010000015.1:0-900 GCF_013004295.1 Acinetobacter sp. ANC 5414 | reverse complement strand
TAGCGGCGGACGGGTGAGTAATGCTTAGGAATCTGCCTATTAGTGGGGGACAACATTTCGAAAGGAATGCTAATACCGCATACGCCCTACGGGGGAAAGCAGGGGATCTTCGGACCTTGCGCTAATAGATGAGCCTAAGTCGGATTAGCTAGTTGGTGGGGTAAAGGCCTACCAAGGCGACGATCTGTAGCGGGTCTGAGAGGATGATCCGCCACACTGGGACTGAGACACGGCCCAGACTCCTACGGGAGGCAGCAGTGGGGAATATTGGACAATGGGGGGAACCCTGATCCAGCCATGCCGCGTGTGTGAAGAAGGCCTTTTGGTTGTAAAGCACTTTAAGCGAGGAGGAGGAGCTCTAGATTAATACTCTAGATGTTTGGACGTTACTCGCAGAATAAGCACCGGCTAACTCTGTGCCAGCAGCCGCGGTAATACAGAGGGTGCAAGCGTTAATCGGATTTACTGGGCGTAAAGCGTGCGTAGGTGGCCAATTAAGTCAAATGTGAAATCCCCGAGCTTAACTTGGGAATTGCATTCGATACTGGTTGGCTAGAGTATGGGAGAGGATGGTAGAATTCCAGGTGTAGCGGTGAAATGCGTAGAGATCTGGAGGAATACCGATGGCGAAGGCAGCCATCTGGCCTAATACTGACACTGAGGTACGAAAGCATGGGGAGCAAACAGGATTAGATACCCTGGTAGTCCATGCCGTAAACGATGTCTACTAGCCGTTGGGGCCTTTGAGGCTTTAGTGGCGCAGCTAACGCGATAAGTAGACCGCCTGGGGAGTACGGTCGCAAGACTAAAACTCAAATGAATTGACGGGGGCCCGCACAAGCGGTGGAGCATGTGGTTTAATTCGATGCAACGCGAAGAACCTTACCTGGTCTTGACATA